>CAZWGY010000343.1:0-5297 GCA_964633575.1 uncultured Desulfobacteraceae bacterium | reverse complement strand
GATCACCTCCTCGAAGGGAATTGCCTTTCCGGCGGCGGCCATGGCCTTCCGGATGATTCCGGGGAGGGCCGAGCAGCAGGGAACCTCCATGTAAACGCCGGTGACGCTCCGGATGCCGGCGGTGGCGAAAATTTGGGTGAATTTTTCGAGATAGGCGTCCACGTCGTCGAATTTCGGACACCCCATCATGACGGCCCGGCCCGCCAGGAAGGTCTCGTGGAAGCTCGGGTGAGCCAGCGGGGCGCAGTCGGCGGTTACCAGGAGGTCGGCTCCCTTGAGAAACGGGGCGTCGGCCGGAACCAGATGGATCTGGACCGGCCAGTGGGCCAGCCGGCTCTCGCCACTTTCCTCACCCGGTGACGGCGGGGCACTGCCGCCGGTCGGGGCGAACGCCTGGATGGTCGCCGACGGGCAGCCCCGGGGGACCGTCGGCGGTTTCTTACCGTCGGCGGGCCGGTCGGCAATATGCCGTTCCACCGCCGCCTCGTCGAACTCTTCGGCCTCCCGTTCCACGAGTTTCAGGGCGTCATTGGGGCACTCGCCGAGGCATGCTCCCAGCCCGTCGCAGAGCCGGTCGCTGATGACCCGGGCCTTGCCGTCGATAATTGCCAGGGCTCCCTCGGCGCACGACGGGATGCACTCTCCGCAGCCGTCGCAGCGTTCTTCGTCGATCTCGAGTATCTTGCGTTTGACTTTCATTTTCAGACTCCTTTGGGGGCCCATGGCCGGTCAGGCGCCGCGGACCGGGGATATCGATGTCATGGCCGGAGGACTTCCCGGGCGATCCGGGCGCCTTCGGCGGTGAGAAAGGACCGCTCGATGATCCGCTCCAGGCGGTCCGGGGAGAGCGGCTCGCCGTCCGACTCGCTCAGGTTGACAATGAGGTCCGCGTCGTAAACCGCCTTGAAGTTAAGCGTCTCGGTATCTCGGGGATGGTGATGATGGCCCACGATGTCGCAGACTTCGTCGATGAGTTCCGGTTGTGCCCCGAGCTTTTCCAGGATGGTTTGGGCCACGGGCGGCCCCTCGGTTTCCTGGAACCGGGCCGCGGAGCTGCCGTGCTTCCGTTCGGCTTCGGGGATGCCGATGTCGTGGAGATAGGCGGCCGACAGGACCACAGCCAGGTTGGCCCCTTCGGCCTTGCCGATCCGCTCGGCATGACGGGCCACCTTCGTGGCATGGCCGATTCGTTTAAAATCCGTCCGGAAGTACCGCTTCATCTCCAGGGCCACCCGGTCCTTGAGAAGGTCTTCCCGTTGAGCCATCAGCTCGGGCGGCAGGTCGCCGAGGCATTGCTCGGCGTACTGACAATAGGCGGCACAGCCGAAATCCATTCCCGGATTGACGAACCGATGCCCGCACTTCCGACAGCGCCTGTTGGTGTCGTCCTTGAAGAACTCCACCGACGCCCCGCACTCCGGGCAGGTGGCCTCGAAGATATCGCCGGGCTTCCAGTATTGCGTATCCTGTCCCGGACATTTCATAATGTTCCTCCAGATCGATCCCTCGCGGGGATTTGAGGTGAATGGAATGGGAGCGGCGGGGCGGCATAAGGTCCGCCCCGGCCCGCCCTTAAGCCGACCGGCCCGGCCGGCGTCGATATTATGCCAGAATCGCCTTCAGGTCCTCGTCCGGCGTGGAGATGGGCATGATGTTGAATTTCTCCACCAGGACATTGAGGATGTTCGGGGTGATAAAGGCCGGTAAAGTCGGGCCGAGCCGGATGTCCCGGATGCCCAGGTAGAGCAGGGTAAGAAGGATGGCGCAGGCCTTCTGCTCATACCAGGACAGGATCATCGACAGGGGGAGGTCGTTGACGTCCCGGTCAAAGGCATCCGCCAGGGCCACGGCGATCTGGATGGCCGAGTAGGCGTCGTTGCACTGTCCGACGTCCAGCAGTCGCGGAATGCCCCCGATATCCCCGAGATCCTTGTCGAAAAACCGGAACTTCCCGCAGGCCAGGGTCAGGACCACGCAGTCGGCGGGGATCTTTTCCACCAGCTCGGTGTAGTAGCTCCGGCCGGGCTTGGCCCCGTCGCAGCCGCCCACCAGGAAGAAGTGCCGAATTTGCTTTCCCTTGACCGCTTCGACCACCTTGTCGGCCACGCCCATGACCGCGTTGTGGCCGAATCCCACCATGACCGTACCCCGGTCGGTGTCCTCGGGAAATCCGGGCATGGACAGCGCCTTGTCGATCACCGGGGAGAAATCCTTGTCGGCGATGTGGGCAAGCCCCGGCCAGCCCACCAGGCCGGTGGTGAAGATCCGGTCGGCGTAGGAATCCTTCGGCTTCTGGATGCAGTTGGTGGTCATGAGGATGGCGCCGGGGAAGGCATCGAACTCCCTGGCCTGGTTTTGCCAGGCGGTCCCGTAGTGGCCATGGAAGTGGTCGTAGGCCTTGAGCTTCGGGTAGCCGTGGCAGGGGAGCATCTCGCCATGGGTGTAAACAAAAATCCCCTTGCCTTCGGTCTGCTTCAGGATCTCATCCAGGTCCTTCAGGTCATGGCCGGAGACCAGGATCGCCTTGCCGGCCCGAGCCCCCAGCGGAACCTGAGTGGGGACCGGATGGCCGTAAGTCCCGGTGTTGGCGATGTCCAGAAGCTCCATGGTCCGGAGATTGACCTCGCCGCATTTGAGGACCAGGTTGACGTACTCGTCCGCCCCCAGGTCCGAACTCAGGGTCGCGGCCATGGCTTCGTGGATGAATCCGTCCACCTTGTCATCGGACTGACCGAGAATCCGGGCGTGATCAGCGTAAGCGGCAACGCCCTTGATGCCGTAGATCAAAAGTTCCCGGAGGGACCGGACATCCTCGTTTAAGTCCGGCGGGACCTTGACCCCCACCGATTCACCCTGGGCCACCAGGGCTTCGAGATTCCCCGCCGGGGTGAAGGTGACCGCCTCGAGACCCGTGTCCATGGTCCCGCCGGCGGCCCGGATCCGCTCGATCATTTCGTCCCGGAGCCGGACACACTCCCGGATCAGGGTCACGAACCGGTCCGGATCGAAATCGACGTTGGTCAGGGTCGAAAAGATCGCCTCGCAGGTGAAGCGGTTGACCGCCTCATCGACGACGCCCACCGACCGGCCCGCATGAGCCACGTGGGACAGTCCCTTCACCGCGTAAATCAAGAGATCCTGGAGCTCGGCCACCTCCGGCCGCTTGCCGCAAACCCCGATTTTCGTGCATCCTTCGCCCTTGGCCGTCTGCTCGCATTGAAAACAAAACATGGGGTGACTCCTTTCCGCTAAAATGCGGTGATGGCCGCATCATTCGTTGCATGTTGAGTTTCATTATACCCGAAATCTTCATCGGCCGCATTGATTCAGGTCAACGCGGCCGATTTTTTTTCGAGGCCGTCAGCGTTTGATCATGATCAACAGCATCTTGAACCGCTCGACCGCCTTGAGAGCGTGGGGGCGGTTTGCCGGCATGACGATCATCTCGCCCCGGCTTACCCGGTAGGGGGCGCCGTCGATGGTGATCTCCGCGGTTCCGTCGGCGATGACGACGGTGGCGTCAAACGGAGCGGTGTGCTCGCTCAGCCCCTGCCCCGCGTCAAAGGCGAAGAGGGTCAGGGTGCCCCCCGGCGTCTCGATGAGCGTTTTGCTGACCACCGTCCCGGGCTGATAGTCGATGAGCCCGTCGAGGGCAAGGCCCTCCCGGGTATATTGGGTGACGTCGTTTTTATCCTGGTCCATGGTTGCCTCCGTTGGGTTGCTGAGGTTATCGGTCTTTGGCATCCAATCCATCGGGCGGATCGTCAACCGCCTCGCCCGATGGACTGTGCCGAGATTACCAGGCTTATGATGAGCAGTCATTGACCTGAGTCAATCTTTTTGATTCGAGGCTTCGGCGGCGGTGAGCTCGGATTGAGGGCTGGGTTCATCCCCCCCTCCGGCGCTGTTAATGAAGGCGTTTTATCGCTTCGATGGCCGACGCCGGTTCGGGACGAATCGTGTGGTCGAGGTTGACGTCGGCCGCCTGAATCACGGCGTTTCGGTCCAGAATAAACCTTGCGGGCATGGGCAGCCGCCAACTGTCATCCCCGTTGTATTTCGGCAGGTCGAATTTGAACACCTCCCCGTAAACCCACCGCATGCCGTCGGGAAGGGAGAAAGCGACGCCGAATGCGTCGGCGACCGCATTGCCCGGATCGCTGAGCACCGGAAAAGGCAAACGCCGCTCCTTGACAAGCTCCTGAGCATAGTTCTGAAGTTGCGGCGAGATGGCGACCAGATCTCCGCCGGCCGCCTGAATGTCGGCATAGCTTTCGCGCAGAGCTACCAGCTCCGCGTTGCAATAAGGTCACCATTTCCCGCGGTAGAAGAGGACCACCAGCGGTCCTTGGGCCAAAAGCGTTCTGGAATCCACCACTTCGCCCTGGGAATCGGGAAGAGAAAAGGCCGGGGCCGGATCCCCCACCTTGAGCGCCCTGTCGAGCACATTCTTTTCCCTCAGTTGTTGAAAACCTTTCTTCATGGCGGCCTCGATTTCCGGCGTCATCATACCGGCTGTCTTGGCCTGGATCGCCTGGAGCTGCTCCTTCAATGTCTTCATCATCCCTCCTTGCATAATCGTTATTGCCCGTAAGGGTTTTCCTTGATTTGCCCACGGTAGATGCCGTGGGAGTGGGGTTCAATCGCCATCATGATCTCCCGGCCCGTAAAGTCGTCGAGGAGATATTGGCAGAGAAAAAGGCACCCGCTGGGCCGCGGTGGTTGATTCAGGGGTCTTTCCAACCGCCCCGGATCCCCCATTCGCCATCCCCTGTCCCGGGTCCATCTCATGTCGCCGAAAATCCTGAGCCGTCCATCGGTTTGCGCCGCTAAGTCCAAGATATGCTCGACTTGCTGCTCGGGCGTCGCCATGCCCTGAATCAGGCTGAGTTTCCCGGTTGCGCACCATTTTTCCGGATGTCCAGCCTTGTGGCGCAAAGCGTCGAGGATGCTCCGCGTTTTGCCGTCGGACGCCACAATATAAACGGTTTCGTCGTCTTTCATGCCTGGGAGTGATCGCGGTACCCCGGTCATGAGGGTTTATCGTGAAAATCCGAGACGCCGGTGCTCCAACAATGCAGAGCCGCGACCGTGAGGGAGCGTCTCGGCGAGCCGATCGAACGTCGAGGGCAGGCACGGGGGCCTGCCCCTACGGGTCGCGCCAATTGTAGGGGCAACCCCCCGTGGTTGCCCTCGACTAAGCACTCAGCACTCAGTCCTCAGCACTCAGTTTTCATGCCCGGGGGTGATCGTGGTGCCCCGATCATGAGGGTTTATCGTGAAAATCCGGGACGCCG
>CAZWGY010000342.1:0-5308 GCA_964633575.1 uncultured Desulfobacteraceae bacterium | reverse complement strand
AGGACCTCGTCGGCCCCTTCACCCCCGATTTTGGTGAACTTGGGATAGACGGTTTTCGCCTTCTCCTTGAACTTGGCGATGGCCGCGTCATCCAGGACGGTGAAGGTCAGGTTGGGCTTGGCCTTCTTCATCTTCTGCTTATCCGAAGCGTTCCGCTCGTCGATCCACTTCCCGGCGGGGATGATGGAATCGATCCAGAACCGGCGCATCTCCTGTTGGGCGTCCTCGGTGAGGGCGTCGAAAAATGCCTGGTTGGCGGTGGGAATCCCGAGAAACGGCTCGCTCTTGAGCTGAGTGGCGTAATCCTGGACCTCGAAGAACTTCATGCTGTAGATGGCGAAGAGCGGGTTGACCTGGGCGTCGATAAGCCCCATCTGAAGCCCGCTGTAAACCTCGCCGTAGCTCATGGGCGTCGGGCTGGCGCCGTAAGCCTTGTAGTCCTCCACCAGCAGCTTCGACGACATCAGCCGGACCTTGAGCCCATTCATGTCGGCCGGGGTCTTGATCGGCTTTTTGGAGGTGACCCACTGCCAGCCCTCGTACATGATCGCCAGGGGCACCAGGCCGTTTTTCCGGAATTTTTTCTCGAGCAGCGGCATGAAATCGCCGTTCCGGACCATCCAGTCGAGGACCTCGGGGACCCGTTCGGTGGGGAAGAGGTAGTTCAAGGCCAGAACCTGGGCCTGGGGCACGAAGGAGCTGATCCAGGCGTAATCGGAAAAGACGAACTCGACCACGCCCATCTGGGCCAGCTCGTTGATATCCCCGGTGGCGCCCAGGGTGCCGTAGGGATAGACGGTGATGTCGATCTTCCCGTCGGACCACTTTTTTATATGATCGGAAAAATTCTTCGCCCAGACCGTCATGAAGTCGCCCTCGATCTCCTCCGAGGCCAGTTTGGCGGTGATGGGCATACCCGTGTATTCGCCGGCGGCGGCGATGCCGATCGACAGCACAAGTGTTAGGACAGCGGCGATACTCACGATTTTTTTCATGGAAATGCGCTCCTTTCTATGGGTTGGTTGGATCATCGCGTGAATTGGGGCGGTTTGCTGACGACTATCACCTCCTTCGAAGCTCAGGGGAATGGACCGGCGGTAATGGAATCCGCGCCCTTGAAAAAGTGAAACGCCCCCCGGACAAGGATCTCGGCGCCCAGGGGCAGGGTGTCTTCGTCGATGTTGAACCTGGGGTTGTGGTGGGGAAAACAGGTCCCCTTGGCCTCGTTGCCGGTGCCGACGAAGATGAAGACGCCGGGAACCCGGGCGGTGATCTCGGAAAAGTCCTCGCTGGCGATGGTCCGGGTATCGACGATTTGCCGGGGATCGCCCGTGACCTCGCCGGCCGCCTCACGAGCGATGGCGACCATCCGGTCGTCGTTGATCAGCGGGATGTTTTCGTGCTCGATCTCGATCTCGGCGGTGCAGCGGTGAGTCCGGCAGACCCCTTCGACCACCCGCTTGAACCGTTCGGTGGGCCGCTCCTCGCTCTCCGCCCCCCCCTTGTAGAGAAACCGGATAGAGCCTTCCATGCTCACCGATTCGGGGATGATGTTGCTCTTGGTCCCCCCGGCGATCTTCCCGAACATGATGATGGTCGATTGGAGGTGGCTGATCTCCCGGGTCTGGATCGTCTGGACCGCCTGGATCACTCCGGCGGCGGCGATGATCGGGTCCACCGCGCATTCGGGATAGCCGGTGTGGCCCCCCTGGCCGAAGATGGTCAGCTTGAAGACGTCGAGCCCGCCCATTACGGTCCCGGCCGTGATCGCCATTTGCCCTGACGGCAGCGGGGTCCAGATGTGGATCGCCATGGCCGCGTCCACCTCCGGGCCGGTCAACAGCCCCTCGTCGATCATCCGGATCGCCCCGGCGATCTCCTCGTTGGGCTGGAAAACGAGCTTGACCGTCCCGTCAAGCCGGTCCCGGTGCTCGACTAAGACCCGGGCCGCCACCAGGAGCATGGCAATATGAGCGTCGTGCCCGCAGGCGTGCATGACGCAATCGTTACGGGATTTGTAGTCAACCCCGGTCTCCTCGGTGATGGGCAGGGCGTCCATGTCGGCCCGAAGGAGGAGGACCGGGCCGGGCCGGCGCCCCTCGATAAGCGCCACCACCCCGGTCTCGGCCATCCGCCGGGTTTGGAGGCCCAGGTCGGCCAGGTAGCGCTCGACCACCTCGGCGGTCCGGTGCTCCTGAAAGCCCAGCTCGGGGTGCTGGTGGAAGTCCCGCCGGAGCCGGACCAGCTCGGGGGTCAGCTCGGCTATCCGCGCCTTGATGGGATCGGTCATGTCACAACCCGTCGTCGAACCGTCTTTTGACGAGGGCCGAATGGACGGTATCGACCATCGTCAGATAATCGTAAACCGGCAACCCCGTGGCCCGGGCCACGGCTTCGCCGTAGGGCGGCAGGAGGCTGCACTCCAGGAGGATCGATCGGACCTCGGGGTGGGTCCGGCGGATCCCCTCGGCCGCCGTGACCACCTCTTCCCGAACCCGGTCGCTGTCGAGAACCCCGGTCTCGTCGATGGCCGCCGCCCGGAAGTGAGGCGCGGCTTCGAGCCCGACGATTCGGGTCGGCGACGGGTCAACCCCGATCCCGGCGAAGACCTCGGGGGTGAGTGCGGCCGCGTTGGCCGTGACCACCCCGACCCGGGCATCCTCGGGCAGGGTCGCCGCGATGAACGGGATCAGGAGGAGGCTCGACAGGAAGACCGGGACCGTCACCGCCCGCTTGACCTCGGCCTGATAGATGGCCATGAAGCCGCAATCCCCGGTGATCGCCCGGACCCCTTCCCGCTGGAGCGTCTTTGCGCCTTCGACCATCGCGTCCACGAATCCGCGATCGTGGCGAAAAATCCGCTCGGCGGTAAGCCCGTCCACCCGGTGAAACCGGACCGGGTAAGGGTAGCTCCGGGCGTTGCCCACGTCCCCGTGGATAAAGGGGACGTGGGTGTCCAACAGGAGGATGCCGATGGCCTCGCCGTAAGCGGTCTGGCCGGTTTTGGCCCGGTGGATCATCAGTCGATGAGAAAGAGCTTCCGGGGGACGTCGGCAAAGGTTTCGCAGCCGGTCCCGGTGACCCGGAAGGACTCGCTGCACTCGAAGCCGTAGTCGTCCATCCACATCCCGAGGATCATGTGGAAGGTCATGTTCGGCCGGAGCTCGGTGGTGTCTCCGGGCCGGAGGCTTGCCGTGTGCTCGCCCCAGTCGGGCGGGTAGTTGAGCCCCATGGAGTAGCCGATCCGGGATTCCTTTTCTAAGCCGGCCCTGGCGATATGCTCCCGCCAGACCCGTTCCACCGCCTCGCAGGGCATCCCCGGCCGGATGGCGTCCAGGGTGAGAATGAGCCCCTCGACCGTGTGCTGAGCCAGCCGGTCGAGCTTCTCCGGCGGGTTTTTCCCGAAAAAGGCGGTCCGGGCCAGGGGGCTGTGGTACCGGTGCCGGCAGCCGGCCAGCTCGAGGTTGACCGCCTCTCCCGCCCGGTAGGGCTCGTCGGTCCAGGTGAGATGGGGGGCGGAGGTCTTCTCGCCGGTGGGCATCATCGGGACGATGGCCGGGTAGTCCCCGCCAAAGCCCTCGGTCCCGGCGATCTGTGTCCGATAGACCTCAGCCACCGCGTCACATTCCCGGACCCCGGGCCGGATGTTTGAAAGGGCCGCCGCCATCACGTTTTCGACGATGGTTCCGGCTTCTTTCATGAAAGCGATCTCGGCCTCGGACTTGATCACCCGGACCCAGTTGACCAGAAGGCTGGCGTCCCGGATCGTCGCATCCGGTAGGCTCTTTCGGAGCTCGGCGTCGCACCGGGCCGTGTAGTAGTAGGCATCGCTTTCCACGCCCACCGTCCGCCGGTCCCAGCCCCGGTCCCGGAGAACCCGGGCCACCTCCCGCATGGGGTGCTTCACCGGGTGCTGAACGCAGTCGTCCGGGTAGCCGATGATGTTTTCCGGCGACAGAAACGTGGTGTGCTTCGCGCCGTTTACGTCCATCCCCCGGCCGATCCAGACGGGTTCTTCGGCATCAACTGCCACCACCACCACCTGGGGGACGTAAAAGGACCAGCCGTCGTAGCCGGTGAGGTAATTCATGTTCGCCGGATCAGCGGCCACCAGGACCTCGATCCCGGCCTCGGCCATCCGGTTCTTGGTCGCCTCGATCCGCGTGATATACTCCGATCGTTCAAACAACGCCATGCCGTCCCTCCTTTCCGGTTATACCCATCCGCGGAGAATCATCGCCCGCTCGAGTTTTTTGAGGGCGTGAATCCAGGCGCCGGTCCGGACATCGGCCGAATGGGCCGCCGAGGTCTCCGCCGCGTTCCGGTAGGCGGCCAGAATCCGGGTTTCGAGCCGGCGGTTGACGGTTTCGAGGTCCCAGTACTGGTCGGTGAGCCCCTGGGTCCGTTCGAAGTGGCAGACGGTGGCCCCGCCGGCGTTGGCCACCACGTCCGGAATCACCGGGACCCCCCGCTCGGCCAGGATCGCGTCGGCTTCGGTGGTCACCGGCCCGTTGGCCGCTTCCACGATGAGCTTCGCCCGGACCTGGCCCGCGTTTTTCCCGTGGATCACGCTCTGGACCGCCGCCGGGATCAGAAAATCGCATTCCGTCGTCAGGAGCGCGTCGTTGTCCACCGGCTGAGTCCCGGGAAATCCGGCCACCTTCCCGGTTTCCGCCAGATGGGCCGTCAGGCCCGGGATGTCGATCCCCCCATCGTCCCGGACCCCGCCGTAAACGTCGGAGACGGCGATCACCTTGCAGCCGTCGGCGTGGAGCAGCTCGGCAACCACCGATCCCACCTGGCCGAAGCCCTGGATGACGGCGGTCCCGCCGGCCACGTCGAGCTTCCGGTCGGCGGCGGCCGCCTTGAGGACCGTGAAGACCCCCCGGCCCGTGGCCGCCTCCCCGCCCAAAGAACCGCCCAGGATCGGCGGCTTGTCGTTTAAGGCCGGCGGGCAGTGAACCCCGGTGATCTGCTCGTACTCGTCGAGCATCCACGCCATGGCCTGCTCCCCGGTCCCGATGTCGGCGCCGGGGACGTCGGCCCACGGCCCCCTGGGCGACAAAAACCGGATAAAGGCCCGGACCAGCCGTTCGAGGTCGTTTTTGGAAAGGGCCGCCGGGTCGGCCTGGATGCCGCCCTTGGCGCCCCCGGCCGGGATGTCGGCCGCGCAGTGCTTGATGGTCATGAAAATCCCCAGAGCCTTGATCTCGTCCAGGGTCAGGCCGGGGCGAATCCGGGTCCCGTCGCGATAAGGTCCCAATGCGTCGCAATAATGGACCCGGTAGGCCGGAAAGACCGAAAACGA
>CAZWGY010000341.1:0-5323 GCA_964633575.1 uncultured Desulfobacteraceae bacterium | reverse complement strand
CGGGCCTTTCGGTTGATGATGGGGGCTATGATCATCGTTTGGGCCATTCGTTTCAGCCGGCTCATCCAACCCCTCCCCTAAATGAGAGGGGTGACATCAATTGCTTGATCCGGCTGAAATCATGGCATGATCATTCCCCCCTTCCCTTTAGGGAAGGGGGGCAAGGGGGGTTAGGTCTGAATGCCGTGTGGCCGAAATGATGATCAAGGCCATGATGGGAAGGCCGGCGTCGGCCGGGGCGGGGAATCAGCCCGCCTCGAGGGCTTCGGTGAGGTGCCGGACCTGGAGCTTCAGGGCGGCGTCCTCCCTGATCCCCCGCTCAATCGCCCCCACGGATCGATAGACCGTTGCATGGTAGCGGTTGAAGCTCTTGCCGATGGCCTGGAGGGTCTGGTCGGTGAGCTTCCGGGCGAGGTAGATGGCCACGTGCCGCGGCCGGACAATGGCCTGCTTCCGGGACCGGGAGACGATATCGGCCACGCTGACGTTGTAGTGCTTGCTGACCACATCCTTGATCCGGTCAACGGTGATGGCCCGCTTCCGCTGAGCGATGTTGCCCGCCACGCTCCGGGCCAGCTCGAGGTCAATGGGCTGACCGAGAAGTGACGCCTTGGCGGTCACCCCGATAAGCCCGCTTTCAAGCTGGCGGACGTTGTCGCAAAGCTCCCCGGCCAGGTACTCGAGGATCTCCGGGGGAAGCCGGTGCCCGCTTTCAGCCGCCTTTTTCCGAAGGATGTTGAATCGGGTCTTAAAATCCGGCGGCTTGATCTCCGGCATGAGTCCCCAGGTGAGGCGGGACCGGAGCTGGTCGTTCATCTTGGGGATATCCGCCGGGAGGTAGCAACTGGAGAAGATGATCTTCTTCTCGGCGTCAAAGAGGTAGTCGAGGGCCATGGCCAGCTCGATCTGAGTCCGGTCCTTGCCGGTGAGGAAGTGGACGTCTTCGAGGATCAGGACGTCGCAACGGTTCCGGTACTTCTCCTTGAACCGGTCGATGGCGTCGCCGCGGAAGGCGCCGATCATTTCATTGGTGAAGTCCTCGGCCGTGATGTAATAGACTCGTTCCGACGGGTATCGGGAGAGGATGTGGTGGCCGATGGCCTGGGAGAGGTGGCTCTTGCCCAGACCGGTCTCCGACAGGAGAAAGAGCGCGTTTTCGGTCATCCGGTCCCGGGAGGCCAGGGAGAGAGCCGCCGAGTACGCGAAGTCGTTGTTGCCCCCGACCACGAAGTTGTCAAAGGTGAAGTTCCGGCGGAGCACCCGGCCGGCCGACGGCGGAGTGGCGATGTTCGGGAGCGTGAGCTGCCGGTCCTCGATGGGATCAACGGGACCCGCGGGCCGCTTCCGGCCCGAGATCTCGAATGAGACCGGGCAGCGTTGCCCTCCGGCCTTTCTGACCTCGGCGTCGATGAGGTCCCGGTAATGGTCCTCGACCCGTTTTTTGGAGAAAAAATTCGGGCAGGTGAGGACAATCCGGCCGGAATCGGCCGTTTTGAGCTCCAGGGGGTCGATCCACATGCGGTAGCTGTGGCCCGGAATCTGATTTTTAATCGACTGCTTAGCGGTTTGCCAGATCTCTTCCATAGGGTGTCTTCAAGTGTGCCGATCGATAGGGTTCGCGTCAATTCATCCAGGGGGCTCAAATAGCTCGACCGTTTCTGATAATCCCTGAAATTCCGGATTTATCAGTAATCAGAATAACTGTTTTCCGTCCCGCCGATCCCGCGTCGTTGATCTGAGGGGGTTCTATTGCATTCCGCTCCGTCCGTCAAACCGAGATAGATCGGTTCTGATCAGAAATGTTAGCACGGCGTTAGCCCGATATAACTATAAGGAAAAATTATATCATTGGATTTGCCCGAAAATAACTGCCGCGAAATACGGCCTTTTCCCAATCACGGGGTTTGTTCAAGCATTTTAAGGGCATCGGACGTTCCAATCAAATTGTGCACAATCGGTGTTTGTCGATTTCCTCACAATTTCTCCAGATTGCTTCCGATATCTCCTTTGTGGCCCCGGTTGGGTCCCATCGCAACCGACGGCCCGGCCGGCGGTCGGGTTCCGCACACAAAACGCACACGATATAAAACGACGGCCTCGCCCCCGCCCCGCCTCCGGTCCGTCCACCATCAGCGGAGGGTTCGGGATGAGGCGACCGGTCCGGGAGGGATTATATCCCCGCCGAGGGGGGATTGGCCGCCCCCGCCCGAGGGGTTCCGCCGCCGGTCCGGTTGCGGGATTTGCCCCTCCACAATGGGATTGGCGCGGTATCCAGGGGCTGACGCCCCGCGGACGATGGAGGTGAAGAATCGACCCGACGACTGACATCGGAGCGGGCGTTATCGTTATCCGGGGCGCTCGTCGGCACAACCTCCGGGGGATCGACCTCGATCTCCCCCGGAACCGGCTGATCGTCATCACCGGGTTGTCCGGGTCGGGGAAATCGACCCTGGCCTTTGACACCCTCTATGCCGAAGGGCAGCGGCGGTATGTGGCATCCCTGTCCACCTATGCCCGGCAGTTTCTGGAACGGCTGGAAAAGCCGGAGGTCGATGTCATCGAGGGGCTCTCCCCGGCCATCGCCATCGAACAGCGGACCGCTTCCCACAACCCCCGGTCCACGGTGGGGACCGTCACCGAGATCCACGACTACATCCGGCTCCTCTATGCCCGGATCGGAATCCCCCACTGTCACGGCTGTGGGCGTCCCATTACGGCTCAGACGGTGGACGGGATCATCGATTCGATCCTGGCCCTCGGGGACCGCCGGCGCCTCATCATCCTGGCCCCCCTCGTCCGGGACGCCAGGGGAAACCACGAGGGGCTCATCAAGCGGCTCCGGCGGGATGGGTTCGCCCGGGTCCGGGTGGACGGGAAGATCCGGGAGGTGGAAAAGGTGGGCAAGCTCGCGAAGGCCCGCCCGCACACCATCTCGGCCGTGGTGGACCGGCTGGTCTTAAAGGACGGAATCCGCAACCGCCTGGCCGACTCCCTCGAGCTGGCCCTGTCCATGGGCGAGGGGATGGTCGATGTTCTCCCGGCCGACGACGACGCTCCGGCCGAACCCATCCGGTTTGCCGAAACCCCGGTCTGCGCGAGCTGCGGGATCAGCTATCCGGATTTGACGCCTCGGGCCTTTTCCTTCAACTCGCCCCAGGGAGCCTGTCCCCGCTGTGACGGGCTGGGGACGAAATCGACATTCGACCCCGACCGGATCGTCCCGGACCCGTCCCTGTCGTTGCGGGAGGGGGCGGTGGTTCCCTGGGCCAACCGTCATTCCGTCCACTTCGCCGAATTTCTGGATACCCTTACGGCCCGTTACGGCGGCGACGTTTACACGCCGTTCCGGGACCTGCCGGAGGCCCTTCGGGAAACTATCCTCTACGGCTCCGGCGACGAATCAATTCCTTTTGAGTTTGAACGGAAAGGGCGGCGCTACACCGATGCCCGGCCCTTTGAGGGCGTTATTCCCCGGATGGAGCGGCAATTGCGGGAAAGCGAGGCATCCTCGGTCCGAGCCGAGCTGTCGGCTTACATGAGCGTCCGGCCCTGCCCGGAATGCGACGGAACCCGGCTCAACCCGGCCGCCCGGTCGGTCCGGGTGGACGGCCGGACGATGGCCGAACTCACGGCCCTGTCCGTGGCCGAAGCCCGGTCCGTGGTCGAGGAGCTGCCCGGAATCCTGTCCGGAGCGGCGGCGGCCGTGGCCGAACGGATCGTCCGGGAGATCGGCGACCGCCTCGGGTTTCTGATAGACGTGGGCCTGGGCTACCTCACCCTGGACCGGGCCGCCCACACCCTCTCCGGCGGGGAGAGCCAGCGGATTCGACTGGCCACCCAGATCGGGGCCCGGCTCACCGGGGTCCTCTACGTCCTGGATGAGCCGAGCATCGGGCTCCACCAGCGGGACAACCGCCAGCTCATTTCAGCCCTCACCCGGATGCGGGACCTCGGCAACACGGTCTGCGTGGTCGAGCACGACGAGGAGACCATCCGGTCCGCCGACCACGTGGTGGACATGGGGCCCGGAGCCGGAATCGAGGGCGGGAGAGTGGTTTATTCGGGGCCGCCCGAGGGGATCGTTGACGCTCCGGAATCCCTCACCGGCCAGTATTTCGCCGGCCGACGGGCCATCGAAATCCCGGCAACCCGCCGGCCCGGCGGCGGCCGGAAGCTGATCATCCGGGGGGCGTCGGCCAACAACCTCAAGGAGATCGACGTCGCCTTTCCCCTGGGCTGCCTCATTGGAGTGACCGGGGTCTCCGGGTCGGGGAAGTCCTCCCTGGTAGTCGAAACCCTCCACCGGATTCTGGCCCGACGGATCAACCGCCGCCACCTTGGCGGCCCGCCCGGCGCTCATCGGGAGGTGACGGGCCTCGAATGGGTGGACCGGGTGATCAACATCGACCAGTCGCCCATCGGCCGGACCCCCCGGTCGAACCCGGCCACCTACACCGGACTCTTCACGCCCATCCGGGAGCTCTTCGCCAAAACCCCCGACGCCCGGGTTCGGGGCTACAAGTCCGGCCGGTTTTCCTTCAACGTCAAGGGCGGGCGGTGCGAGGCCTGCGGCGGTGACGGGATCATCAAAATCGAGATGCACTTTCTGCCCGACCTCTACGTTACCTGCGACGTCTGCCGGGGAAAGCGGTATAACCGGGAGACTCTCGAAATCCGGTACCGGGGCCAGACCATCGCCGACGTTCTGGAGATGACCGTCTCCGGCGCCCTGGCCTTTTTCGAACGGATCGGGGCGGTCCGGACGAAGCTCGCTACCCTGGCCGATGTGGGACTCGGCTACGTCCGCCTGGGCCAGCCGGCCACCACCCTCTCCGGGGGCGAGGCCCAGCGGGTGAAGCTCTCCCGGGAACTGAGCAAGCGGGAGACCGGCCGGACCGTCTATATCCTGGACGAGCCCACCACCGGACTCCATATAGACGACGTCCGCCGGCTCCTCGAGGTCTTAAACCGGCTGGTGGAGATGGGCAACACGGTGATTGTCATCGAACACAACCTGGACGTCATCAAATCGGCCGACCACCTTATCGACCTCGGGCCCGAAGGCGGGGATAACGGCGGCCGGGTGGTGGGTTGCGGGACGCCCGAGGACCTCGCGGCCCTGGAAACCTCCCACACCGGCCAATATCTCCGGCGGGCGTTGGGGTGGGGGGACTGAGCCTCCATCACGGACTTACCGCCCGCTTCAGACCACATAGAGGCGATACGCCGGGGGACGTCCAGGCATCTTCGATAAGCGTGGATAAGCCTCGCCCGTCAAAACGGAAATGGCCGGCGGCGGGGTTCACCCCGGCCGACGGCCACA
>CAZWGY010000340.1:0-5330 GCA_964633575.1 uncultured Desulfobacteraceae bacterium | reverse complement strand
ACCGTGCCGTCGTCGCACAGGTCCCGGAGCATCTCGTAATCCTCGTCGTTGCCGGTCTGGGACCCGGCCAGGATCACCCTCATCCCGAGATGGCGCAGGGCCTTGATCAGCGAAAACGCCTTAAACGCCCCGCCCACGTAGATGGCCGCTTTCTTGCCTTCCAGGCCTTTCCGGAATTCGGCCAGTTCGGGGCGGATGGCCGCGATCTCTTCCCGCACCATCTCCCGGGTTCGTTCCATGATCTCGGGGTTGTCCGGGAACCGTTCGGCCACGTCGTAAAGCGCCTTGGACATGTCCTCGATGCCGAAATAGGAGACGCGGATGTAGGGGATGCCGTATTTCTCCTCCATCATCTGGGCGAGCTGGGTCATGGACCCGGAGCACTGGACCACGTTGAGGGCGGCCCCATGGGCCCGGCGGATCTCGTCCACCCGGCCGTCGCCGGTCATCACCGACACCACTTCGACCCTCATCCGTTCATAATACTTTCGGATGATCCAGGCCTCCCCGCCGATGTTGAACTCGCCGAGGATGTTGATGGACCGGGGCGAAATATCGTCGGTGGGGCCCGTGCCGATGATTTGGAACAGGGCGTCGCAGGCCGCCTTGTAGCCGTCCTTCTTGGTTCCCTTGAACCCCTCGGAGTGGACCGGCAGCACCGGGATGCCTTTGTCCCGCTCCACCTTCCGGCAGACGGCGGCCACGTCGTCGCCGATGATCCCGACGATGCAGGTGGAATAGACGAAAGCGGCTTTCGGCTTGTGCCGGTCGATGAGTTCCCCCAGCACCGCCGTCAGTTTTTTCTCGCCGCCGAAGATCACGTCCCGTTCCCGCAAATCCGTGGAAAAGGAGAGCCGGTGAAGCTCCGGCCCCGAGGAGAGCGCCCCCCGGATGTCCCAGGTATAGGCGGCGCACCCGATGGGGCCGTGAACCAGATGGACCGCGTCGGCGATGGGGTAGAGCACCACCCGCGATCCGCAGAAAACGCAGGCCCGCTGACTGATGGCCCCGGCCAGGCTGTGCTTGTCGCAGGTGATGGAAAAGGGCGTCTCGCCTTTTTGCCAGATCTGGGATTCGCGTTCTTTTAATATCGGTATCGATGTCATTTTACATCACCAATTCCATATTGATATCCGAACTATCCCGATCCTTCCGGTCCAGCAGCGCATCCAGTATCTTTTCCAGCATCCGGATGCCGCCCTTGTAGCATAAGGAGGGCAAATAGCTGTGGCCGACCCGGTCGAGGATGGGGAAGCCGTAGCGGACCAGGGGGATGTCTTCGTCCTTGGCGATGTATTTCATGTAGGTATTGCCGATGAGCAGGTCCACGGGGTCGTTCTTGATCCACTGGTGGAGGAGGTACATGTCGCCGGGGACCTGGATTTTGACCTCGTCGCCCAGGTCCTTGACGGCCTCTTCCAGGGATTTGACGTATTTCTTGCCCGCCGGCGTGCCCGAGACCATATAGACCGGCTTCATGTCGATGGAGACCAGGAACTTGGCCATGGCCAGCACCTGATCGGGGTCGCCGGCGATGGCCACCCGCTTGCCGTAAAAATACTGGTGCATGTCGGCGATGAGGTCCACCATCTGGCCCCGTTCGTAGGTGATCCGGTCGGGGACGTTGACCCCGGCCATGCGGCGCAGCGCGTCCACGAAGGCGTCGGTCCCGTGGAGGCCGATGGGCAGGTCGATGATCCGGCAGGGGACCTTGCACTTGGAATCCAGGGCCCGGGCCGCGGCCAGGGAGGCGATCCGGCCCATGGCCACGGTGCCCATGCTCGAACCGGCGGTCTTGAGCGTGTCGATGGTGACGCCGCCGTCCGGGTACATCTTGAATTTGCCGGTCATGGGGCCGTTGAGCACCCTTGAGGTGTCCGGGAACATGACGGTTTTGATGCCCATGGTCCCGGCGATCCGCCGGACCTCTTCCATATCCGCCGGCTCCACGTAGCCGGGGATCAGGTTGAGGGTTTTGGCTTTTTTCCCGGTGGTCTCGGCGAAATAGTCCACCATGGCCTTGGTCATGTTGGAAAACCCGGTGACGTGGGACCCGACGTAGGAGGGCGTGTTGGCGTGGAAGACGTATTTGCCCTCGGGAATCTTGCCGTCGCTCCTGGCCTTGGCGATGATCTGGGGGATGTCGTCGCCGATGGTCTCCGATAGACACGTGGTATGGACGGCGATGACCTCCGGGTTGTAAACGGTGAAGATGTTGTTGATGGCCTGGACTAGGTTGGCCTGGCCGCCGAAGACCGAGGCCCCTTCGGTGAAGGCGCTAGTGGCGGCCATGACCGGCTCCTTGTAATGCCGGGTGAGGGTGGACCGATGGTAGGCGTAGCACCCCTGGGAGCCGTGGCTGTGGGGCAGGCATCCGTGGACCCCCAGTGAGGCGTACATGGCGCCGATGGGCTGGCAGGTCTTGGCCGGGTTGACGGTCAGGGCCTTGCGGTCGGCGATATCTTTGGTGGTATGTCTGAGCAGCATGGTGCGATGACTCCTTTATCCGTTCATGTCCTGGTCAGTTCCAGGCGTAGGTCGCGGCCAGTTCGGGACTTTTCTCCCAGGGGGCCTTGATGTAGTCCCAGACCTTGCTGTTGACCATTCGGTCGATCTCTTTGTAGAAGTTGACGGCGCCCTTGAAGCCGGCGTAGGGCCCCCCGTAATCGTAGCTGTGGAGCTGCTTCATGGGCACACCGTGCTTCTGGATGGCGTATTTTTCCTTGATGCCGGCGCAGTATATGTCGGGCCGGAACATCTCGATGAGCTTGTCGGTCTCGTACTGGCTGATGTCGTCGATGATCAGGGACCCGTTGGCCATTTCGGGCATCATCCCCCCGTAGTCGCTCACGGGCACGCCTTTGGCCTTGAGCTTTTCCAGCTCCTCGGGGGACTTCCGGGGCTTGTATTTGTCCGGGTCGGGGTGGATTTCCAGTTCCTCGATGTTGCGGCTGTCGGCGTCCACCTTGATATCCGGTAAGACCCGTCGGCCTTCGTAGTCGTCGCGATGGGCGAATTCGTAGCCGGCGGACAAGGTCGGCATGCCCAGTTCGTTGAAAAGTTCCTGGTAATGGTGGGCCCGGGACCCGCCCACGAAGAGCATGGCCTTCTTGCCCTCGGTGCGGGGACGGACCTCGGCCCGGACCTTTTCCACCTCGGGCATCTCCTCGGCGATAAGGGCCTCGATCCGCTCCCTGAGACCCGGATCGTCGAAATAATCGGCGATTTTCCGCAGCGACTTGGCCGTGGCCCCGGCGCCGATGAAATTGACCTTGATCCAGGGCAGGCCGTACTTGGTCTCCATCATCTCGGCGACATAGTTGATGGACCGGTGGCACATGATGAGGTTGAGGTCGGCGGTGTGGGCGTTGGCGAAACCGTCGATGCTGGAGTTGCCGCTGAAGGTGGAGACCAGCGTCAGCCCGCATTTATCGAAAATCCGTTCGATCTCGAAGGCGTCGCCCCCGATGTTGTATTCGCCCAGCAGGTTGATCTTGAACTCGCCGTCCTGCACGGTGTCGTCCGTCCCCACGACATGCTTGAAGATGCCGTTGTTGGCGATGTGATGGCCCGCCGACTGGCTCACGCCCTTGTAGCCTTCGCAGGAAAACCCGAAGATGTTGATGCCCAGTTTTTCCTTCATCTCGCGGCAGACCGAGTGGACGTCGTCGCCGATGAGCCCCACCGGGCAGGTGGAAAAGACGGCGATGGCCTTGGGATGAAAGGCGTCGTAGGCCTCCTGGATGGCCAGCTTCAGCTTTTTTTCTCCGCCGAAAATGATCTCCTGATCCTGCATGTCCGTGGAGAAACAGTAGGTCATGAAATTGTGGCCGTCGGGGGAGGCGTCGGCGTCGGTCTGGTTCCGGCGCGTCAGCCAGCTATAGAAGCCGCACCCGATGGGGCCGTGGGTGATGTTGACGATGTCCCGGGTCGGCCCCAGCACCACGCCCTTGCACCCGGCGTAGCAGCATCCCCGCTGGCCGATGAGGCCCGGCACGGTCCGGACGTTGGACTGGATTTCGGGGACGTCGCCGCAATCGTCCTTCTTGTTGATCACGATCTGTTTGGCCCGCTTCCGCGCCACCTTGGTGGGGTATTTGGCCAGCAGCTCCTTTTTGATCTCTTCGGGGTTCAGTTCACATATTTCCATGACATCTACGTCGGTCGCATCCATGGATGAATCTCCTTATCTGTACGTCACATCGTCGAGGGCCGCGTCGCCGGATTCGTAAGTGCGGACCCGGATGGCGTCCTGGCAGGGGGCCACGAAGATCATGCCGTCGCCGGACCGTCCGGTCTTGTTGACGCGGATGATGGCCTTTACGGTTTTGTCCACCATTTTATCGGGTACGACGATGAGCATGACCCGCTTGGGGATCAGGCGGCCGCTCTGCCCGAGCTGTTGGATGGCCTCTTCGTAGCCCTTTTCGGCGCCCTCCAGCAGATGAAGGTCCACCAGCCCCTTGCCCCGGCCCAGGCATTCCCGGGCCGTGATGGAGGAGACGCCGGCCTCGGTGAGGGCCTGTTTGGTTTCGTTCATTTTGTTCATCCGAACGATGGCGATGATCTCTTTCATATAGCCACCTCTTCCAGTTCGCCCGAGGTGGTCTCCTTCATGCCCGAGGAGATGGTGTAGGCCTCCTCGATGGGAACCACGAAAATCTTGCCGTCGCCGTAGGCCCCCTTGTCGCCGGTGCGGGCCGCGCCGATGATGGTCTTGACCACGAAGTCCTTGTCCTTGTGCTTCACCACGGTGAGGAGCATCTCCTTGGGGATTTCGTCGTAGGTGATCTCCCCGATCTTGATGCCCCGCTGCTTGCCGCGTCCCACAACTGACATTTTGGTGACGCCCGGAAACCCGGCGTCCATGAGGGCGGCCATGACGTTATCGACTTTTTCGGGTCGGACGATGGATCGAATCAAAATCATGTTTCATATCTCCATAAAATTCGGTTCAGGGGCAACGACCCGCGCTAGGCCGCGATGCCGTAGTCGATGAGCAGGTGTTCCAGGTCCTCGATGGGCAGCGGAGTAGGCACGATGAACATCTTGTTTTCGGAAATCTTTTTGGCCAGGGTTCGGTATTCGTCGGCCTGGGGGTGCTTGGGATCGTATTCGATGACGGTTTTCCGGTTGATCTCGGCCCGCTGCACCATATTGTCCCGGGGGATGAAGTGGATCATCTGGGTGCCGAGCCGTTCCGCCAGGGCTTCGATCATCGCCTGTTCGTTGTCCACGTTCCGGCTGTTGCAGATTAGCCCGCCCAGCCGCACACCGCCGGCCTCGGCGAACTTCATGATGCCCTTGCAGATGTTGTTGGCCGCGTACAT
>CAZWGY010000339.1:0-5352 GCA_964633575.1 uncultured Desulfobacteraceae bacterium | reverse complement strand
AAAGTAAACGGCGATCCGCCCAACATCTCATTCTATTATTCCAATGCTCAGGGACTTAACCCGCGTGACAAATGAATCGAAAAAAATTTCAACCAACCTGATTAAGACATGTTAATCAATAAGTTATGCGCCAAGCTCTGGACAAGACGCTCCAGGCCGGCTCCAGAGAGTCACGATGGTCCGGATATCAACTTGTATCGACTGATTTCGAGCTGTCAGTCCGGTTCGATTACGGAATCGGACCAGGACCAGTTGCTCAGGCGGGTTATTTGCGGAAACTATAAAATCAAGAGTTTATGGGTTAAGCTACGGCGCCGGGTTGCTTATGAGATGGGAACGCTCTACCTGGGTAATCCGACAATGATCGAGATCACCCGCGGCCAACTGATGAAGTGTTGTAGCGCCGTCATCAGGGACCGGGTAATGGGATGTATTGAGTCGTTTGACTTGAATCGGCTGACATCGACAGCCGATCAGGACGTGCTAAAGCTGATCTCCGCATTCATCACTCAGAGTCTCCATTACCGTTCGATTATCAATGATATCGGCCTGGAGCTGTCCCAGGATAAAGCCAAACGACCCGAAACCCTCACCAACGAACTATACGGCTGTGTGGACTGCGCTCCCAATCCGGAACAGGCAACGATTCGGTCGGATATCGTTTATCGGGTCATCATTGAAGACAAAGGGCTTTATCTCGCCCGAAACCAGATGAAACTGGATGCTTTCATCCATGAATCACTGGCTGACCAGAATCCCCGGTCAGCAAAAGCTCGACAGCAAAAGACCCGATTGAAAGCCTTTATCATGGAAAGGTGGCAACTGGATGAGCCGGATGCGTTACTGGTGGTGGAATTCATTGAAATCTGGCTTCAGGACGGAACTCTACTGCCATCGGGCGAGCCTGATCAAAAAAAACAGCCCAGGCTGTCACGCCCGATCTCATAAGCCACATTATTCTATTAGAGGAGGCGCTGGGGAATGCCGTTTATGAAAATCGAAAATTTCTTTGATCAGGATAGCCGGATGCGAATGCAATACTTATTGGACCTATCATTACAGGAGATCGAATTCACCACGGAGTCCCGAATCTGGCTCCTGTCGGTCGCGGAACGGGAAACCGATGAAAATTGCCTGGCCATATTGATGAAAATGCTCGGCGCCCATATCGATACCCCTGAAGTCCGCCGGACGCTGACATCGAGCGGTGATCGGCTTTCCGAATCTTCGGCGGCGCGTGACATTCTGATATCCCTGGGTATCACCGCCGCTCAGGATGAGCCTGAATCCGTCCGGAAATGGGGCATCGACGTGGCTCGCCGCCATGCGGGAGTCGATCCCGAAGCTCCGGACCGCTTTGCCCGCGATCTTGCCGATCTCCTGAACGACAACCGCCGATCCCCGGATCTCCGGTGGCATGTGGCCCTCGCTTTAGCCGAGTTGGGAACCGAGACCGCCATCGATCTCCTGCTTTCCAGCGGAAAAAGCCTGGCAAGATCGCTTCCCGAAGCCCCGGATGCCGGTGAAGACGTCGATATGGATGACGAAACGAACCGTTTTCTTATCGAAAAAATCGGTTACGCCGTCGGAGCCGCCGCGGATCGAATCGTCGCCCTTGGCCGAACCGACGAAGCATTACAGCTTCTGGAAACGATCCGCCACAAGCTCACCGTCGATGACGAGACCACCGACCCGACCGGGTGGGCAAGCTCCCGTCTGGACGAATGGCGCGACCGTTCAGCTCCTTCCCCAAAATCCGCTCCATGGACCGTTCGATTGAAAACCTGGTTTTCGGACCGGTTTCTCACTCCCCGATCTCCCTTCGGCCTGTCCGGACTGGCCGCGGCCGCCGTGGGCCTTTGCGTTATTGTCGGGATCTGGGTTTACAGCGGTATAAACGGGGCTCCCCCAACGAAAATCGGCGTTCGCCTGACCATGCTCGCCAACCCGAACGGCTTTTCCGGCCCGGTCCGAGGAGAATCGCCCGCCGCCATTGAAATCTCGCCCGGCGACGTGCTCCGTTCGGGAGACTATTTCCAGGTCCGATTAACCCCCGAATCCGATGCCCACGTCCACGTCTTCATGGTCGATAGCTCCGGAGCCCTTTTTAATCTCTATTCAAACCGGGTTTCGGCCAACGAGCCGATCGTCTTGAGCGAAGGTCGCCGCGGATTTCAGCTCGATAATCAGCCGGGCACGGAAACCATTTTGTTGCTGGCCTCACCCGAAAAGATCCCCCAAATCGAAAATCGCCTGGCCACGCTAAACCGGATCAATGCCGAAACCCTCCAAACGGCATTTCCAGAAGCAACCGTGGAAGTCTTTCCGTTCCGCCATGCTCCGTAGTCCGCGCTTCATACCGCCCCCCGTCGTGCTTTTGGTCGTTTTGATCCCGATGCTCATGATCGGGTGTCAAGCGGTCTCCGACAATCCGCCCGTGGAGCGGGACGGGGAGCGCTACGGCGTCACTGACGGTGCCTTCCGCAATCGATGGTGGAATTATTACGAACGGGGACAATCATTCGCGGACGGGCGATTCTGGGTGAGAGCGGAACGGGACTTTCGGAAAGCCCTGAGCCAGTGGGACGAGGAGATACGGCGGGTCCGGACCTACGGCCGGCACCTGATCGACTATTTCCCCCACCGGGAGCTCGGGGTGAGCCTGTTTCACCAGGACCGATTGACCGAATCGATCCGGGAGCTGGAACGATCCCTCAACACCGAGCCCTCAGCCAAGGCCCGCTATTATTTGGATCTCGCCCGGAAAGAATGGATCGACAAGCACAAGGCCGACCTCGATCCGCCATCGATTACCATCGATGCCCCGGCCGACGGACTCCTGACGGACGACCTCACGGTGACCGTCTCGGGCAACGCCCAGGATGACACCTTTGTATCGTCGGTGTCGATCAACGGCATTGACGTCCGGATCGACGTGTCCCAGCAGTCCCTTGATTTTTCCGAAACGATTCCGCTGAATTTGGGCGACAACGAGGTCCGGGTCCGGGCTTGCGACCTGAGCGGAAAAACCGCCGAAACGATCCGTCGGATTCATTCGGACCGGATCGGTCCCGTCGTCAATATTGACGGACTCATGCCGGATGAAACGGAACGGGGCGCGTACCGCCTGACCGGCTATGCCCACGATCGATCCGGGATCTCCGAAATCCGGGTGGATGGCCGGTCGATACTCGACGGCCCGGTGGATGAAACCGTCATCGATCAATCTCTCCGGATAGAGGCGGGCAAACGGGAAATCCAAATCGTAGTAACCGACCAGGCGGGCAATTCAACCCTTGCGGCCGTTGCGGTCGGCCAGGAATCGACGCTGACGATTCCCTCGGCGCCATGGCATCACGGCGAGCTTGTAGCATCCCGCCATTTCCTGTCGGACGCCTCAAACGCGGTAAGCCAGCCCCGAGGCCTCAGCACCCCGGCCAAACGGGCCCGTCGTGCTCAATCGACGGGCCACTACCATGCGGTCATCATCGGCATCGATAACTACCGGCATTGGCCCCCGCTCGCCACGGCGGTCAATGACGCAAGGGTCCTGATGAAAACCCTGATCGACCTCTACGGCTTTGCCGAAGACCGTATCGTTTTGTTGACCAACCGGGATGCCACATATTCCAAAATCATGGATGACATTCGACGGGTCGCCCAAAACGCGGCGGAAACGGACAGCATTCTGGTTTTTTACGCCGGGCATGGCCAGCTTGATGATATTACAAAGGATGGCTATTGGGTTCCCGTCGATGGCAAAAAACATGACGAGAGCACCTGGCTCACCCACTCCGCCGTCAAGGAAATTTTCGGAAAGGAAAGCGTCCGGGCCAGGCATGTCCTGATCATTGCCGATTCGTGCTACAGCGGCACCTTCCTTCGACGGGGACCGGCCCGGATCGCATCCGTCCGGGCCGATCCGAAATCCGGAGACAGCCGGATGACGACTCGGGGTCAACGGGACTTCCGCGCCATCCCCCCCGATCCTTTCGACCGGAATCCAACCGTTTCTCCCGGCATCAATCCCGATTTTCAGCGTCGGGTGCTGGAGCTGGCCGGAAAACCCTCCCGCCAGGTGATCGCGTCGGGGGGCGTGGAGCCGGTCGAGGATCTGGGGCGGGAAGGTCACAGCCGGTTTGCCTACCACCTCTTGCGCGCCCTTCGCCATAATCCCAAGCCGATCACCGAAATTGAATATCTTTTCACCAAAGACATCTGGCCGCGTGTGGTCGAAGAAGGCGGGCAGCGGCCGATGATCGGTCGCATGAAAACGCTGACGGACCAAGGAGGCCAGTTTATCCTGGTCAAGAAAACGGTGAACCCGGGAAAATTGGAGGCCATGGCTTTCTCTGATGAGCCTGCCGAGCGCTTGCGGAACATACCGCCGCCGGATACCGAGCCCCCCGTGATCGAAATCAACGACTGGCCCCGTAATCGGCCGGTTTTCACCGATCAGGCATTGCTGGCCGTCCGCATAAAAGACCCGGCCGGCGTCCAGAGCGTCTCGGTCAACGGCGAAAAAGTCCTGAAGCGGCCCGGCCGCAACCTCTATTTAAACTACCTGGCCGCGCTCGAGCCCGGGGAAAACTCGTTTACCATCGACTATGCCGACCAGCTTGGAAACCGGGGCTCCCGATCAGTAAACATCATCAGAAAACAGCCCACGGTTTTCGAAACCGGCGCCCGGATGACCGTGCTGCCGCTGCCTTCGGAATGGGAAGCCAAC
Organism: uncultured Desulfobacteraceae bacterium; assembly: GCA_964633575.1. Taxonomy (GTDB): domain Bacteria; phylum Desulfobacterota; class Desulfobacteria; order Desulfobacterales; family JAABSP01; genus CAYNGG01. The sequence continues at coordinate 623 of CAZWGY010000339.1, read as the reverse complement.
AAATCGGGGTTAGCTCCGAAATCCATCGATACCGTTTTGGCTAAATGGCTTTCCCGGTGTGGCCGATTTCAGGTCATCGATACGGACCATTGGCTGATCCGGACGGGGATAGACCATACCCCCGGAGATGACCCGAAGCCGCTGATCCGTCAGGCCACCGGGGACGATGACATCGAGTTTACCCTACACACCAAGGTCACAAGCAAGGCCGACTCGATCGAGATCACTGCAAAGGTCACCGAAAAAGAAACGGTTGAGACCATCTCCACCGAGGATGTTTACGCCGAAGGGCCGGAGACAGCGGATCTCGAAACACTTTGCAAATTCCTTGTGGTCCGACTGGAAGATGCCCTTCCCCTTGCCGAAGGGCGGGTCGTCAAGATAGCCGGCGATGAAGCAGTGGTCAGCTTGGGGACGTCAAACGGGGTCAAGCGGGGGATGCACCTTCTCTATTTCGAGGAAGGGGAGCCGCTCATCGACCCGGCAACCGGCCAGTCATTGGGGGCCGATGTCACCGAGCTGGGCAGCGGCCGAATTGTCAGGTTACGACCGAAGGTCTCGCATTCAAAGATGTTGGTCAAAGCCGCCGAGCTTAAGGTCGGGCATCGGGTGGTGACGAAATA
>CAZWGY010000338.1:0-5366 GCA_964633575.1 uncultured Desulfobacteraceae bacterium | reverse complement strand
ACCGGAGAACCCATTGAAAGAGATTGTTATCCCCAGGGAAAAGGCCGTGTTCCGGCTCGACGCCGAAGGCCGGTGGCAAAACGATCATGGCCGGTTCGAGCACAAGAAGATCATCGACTATTTCCACGCCTCCATCAGATGGGATGAGGACGGCTTTTTCCTGTTTCAGGAGCGTGAGGACTGCCGGGAGAAGGTTTACTTCCCCTATGCGGACACGGCTCTGTTCGTCTTCGAGGTCGAATTCGAGTCCGAGGAGATCCGTCTGGTTTTGAACACCGGGGCCCGGATTCTCCTGGTTCCCGAGGACCTTTACGTCAAGGGCGACCGGCTTTACACCCGCCATGACGGACTGCCGGTGAAGTTTTCCGAGCACTGCCTGATGGCCCTCGCTGATCGCCTCATTGTCGATGGGGATGGGTATGCCATCCGGATCGGCGGGGAGCGCCATTCGATCCCCGAGGTCTAAACGGGGTTCAGACCGTCGGGTCGGCTTTCCCGTCTTTCGTTTTAAGGTCCCGGGCGAGCCGCTCGTAGAGGTCGGGCCGTCGGTGAGGGAGAAAGTATCGCATCCGGTGCCCCCGGACGGCGTCGAGGTCCCCGGCGGAGAGGTCGATGACCATCATCTCTTCGGCTCCCGGAGGCGGGCTGAGGGCCGCCAGGCCCCGGCCGTCGGGACCGATGGCCAGGGCGGTGCCGGGAAACGCGAGGCCGGCGCCGTTTTCTCCGGTGAGGTTGACGGCGATCAGGTAGAGGCCGTTGTCGAATGCTCGGGCCGTCAGGTGGCGTTCCCAGGAGCGGCGTTTTCCGTCGGCCGATCCGTGGGGCGAGGCATGGGGGATGAGGATCAGGTCGGCGCCCCGGAGTGCCATGAGGGTGGACAGCTCGGGGAAGTGAGCGTCGTAGCAGAGCTGGACCCCGACGGTTGTTCCCCCGATCCGGACGATGGAGAGGTCATCGCCGGGGGAAAAGACGGGGGCTTCCGGCGGGGCGATCTGGAGCTTCCGGTAGATCTGAAGGCTTCCGTCGGGGAGGGCCGCCAGGTGGGTCGCGTGGATGCGGCCGTCCGGAACGCGCTCAGCCGCGCCGGCCAGGATGGGCAGTTGATGATGCCCGGCCCATGCGGACAATTGGTCGGTGACCGGTCCGGGAATTTCGATGGCGGCGGACCGGATTTCGGGGCTGACGGCATAGCCGGTGATGTTGAGTTCGGGAAAGCAGACCAGGGCCGCTCCCTTATCGGCGGCCGCGTGAATCCACCGGCGCATCCGGGCCAGGTTTCCGTCGATGTCACCCAGGCGGGCGGTGGAGATGACGGCGGCAACCCGGAGGTCTTCCACGGCTCAGACCTCGAACTGGGCCTTGATCTTGAAGACGTTGGTGGCGGGGAGGTTGATGATCTCCGAAACCCCGGTTTCGACGGCGATGGTCCGGAGGTTGGCCTCGATCTCGGCCATGGATGGGGCAATGAAGGTGAACCAGACGTTGTAGTCGTTATCCCGCTGGTAGTTGTGGGTCACGCCGGTGTAGCGGTTGACCGTCCGGGCGAATTGATCGATGTCCGCGGCGGGGACCCGGGCCGCGCATAAGGTGCTCACGAACCCGAGCTTTTCCGGGACGAAGTTTCCCCCGATCCGGCGGATGATTCCGGTCTCCTTGAGGCGGGCGACCCGCCTGATCACCTCGTCCGGGTCGAGGTCCAGCTCCTCGGCCACCGTCCGGAACGGCTCGGAGGTGATGGGAAAGTCGGATTGGATTCGGTTGAGGATCGCCCGGTCGGCGTCGTCTAAGGTCGTCATGGATGACTCCTCGGGTGGCGGGGAAGCGGCATCGGTCTCCCAGAGCCGCCGGGGCAGGAGAAAAACCTGGTAGCCGCCGTCGGTTACCCTGAAACGGGCGGCGTCTTCGGCTCGGGTGGTCAGAAATCCCAGCTTCCGGTAGAGGCGGGTGGCCGCCAGATTGTCCTGGTGGGTCTCGACATTGACCCCGACCGCTCCTTCCTGGAAGGCGATCTCCACCGCCCGTCGGATGAGCGTTTCGGCGACCCCCCGCCGTCGATAGACGGGCGAGACCTGGACCGCTTCCAAGCGCCAGTTTTCCCAGGCGAGCTTGATGCCGGGGTGGACGGTGGCGGTACCGACGATAACTCTCCCGGTCTCCGCCACCAGGGTGATAAAACCCCTTTCCAGCAGAAACTCAAACCGCCGGGCAAAGGTATCCGGGCTGATGGGCCGGATGCCCTCCCGGAGATAAATCCGGCGCAGCCGGTAGATGGCGTCCGCGTCGTCCAGACCGGCCCGTCGGTATCGGACAGATCGGTGGCCGCCGGTCCACCAGATTGCCAGAGGCCGGTAAACCGATTCCGGAATCCGGTAGCTCAGGTTTCTCAGCCGCCTTCCCGCCAAGTGGATGAGATGGCTCAATGACGTGGGGGGCGTCACAACGCCTACCCCGCCAAGAGCCTCAAGTGGACCTTCCGCCCGCGGGGCCCGTCAAATTCACAGAAGAAAATCCCCTGCCAGGTCCCGAGGACCAGCTTGCCCCCTTCAACGGCGATCAGCTCCGACGCGCCCACCAGGGTCGATTTGACATGAGCCGGAGAATTGCCTTCCAAGTGGCGGTAGTCCGCGTCCCAGGGGACGATCTCGTTTAAAACCATGGTGATGTCCCGTCGGACGGCGGGGTCGGCGCTTTCGTTGATGGTCACCGCGGCGGTGGTGTGGGGGACGAAGACCATGCAGAGGCCGTCGGTGAAGCCCGACTGTCGGACCGCCCCCTGGACCTCGGCGGTGATATCGACCATCTCGGTCCGTGACGATGTCTTGACGCTGAGGATCATCGGTCGCCTCCGATTCAGAAAAACAAAAAAGGCCCTGCGTTGCGGCAGGGCCTTCTTTGAGCGCGTAAAGTCGAAAAACTTGACTTCGGTGACCCGATTAGACGCAGCCGGTGGGTTTGGGCAGGCCGGCCATCTTACAGGCTCCCTTGCCGGGTCCGGAGGGGAACAGCTCGTAGATGTGCTTGAGCTTGAAGCCGGTGACCTTGGAGAGAACCCGGACCATGGGGGCGATCCCGTTTTTCTCGTAGTACTCGCGGAGGACGGTGATGACCTTCTTGTGCTCCTCGGTCAGCTCATCGATGCCCTCTTCCTTCTTGACGTACTGGACCCACTCCTCGCACCAGTTGTTATAATCGTCAATGAATCCATCCTCGTCAACTTTAAACGTCTTTCCTTGAAATTCTACTTCTGGCATTGGGTTTCCTCCTTCAAATAATGATGTTATCCTACATAGTGGCCTTCAGCCGAAGATCCTATACAACCTATACAGAAATTAGACCTATACCGAATTCATCTCCGGATGTCAAACAAAAAAAATCTCCTTACCGACGCCATCAGTATTCCTTGGGCATGGCGTTGAGCTGAGAGAGGGTGAAGACCGGCCCGTCCTTGCAGACGAAGTATTCGCCGACGTTACAATGGCTGCACATCCCGATCCCGCATTTCATCCGGTTTTCCAGGCTCATGATGATCCGTTCATGGCCGTAGCCCCGGGCGTCGAGGACCGGCTGGGTGAACTTGATCATGATGGGCGGGCCGCAGACGATGGCATAAGTATCGTCGTCCGCCTCGGGAGCTTCCTGCTCGGTGATGGTCGGCACAAAGCCGACGTGGTACTTCCAGTCCGGGTCGTCGGTGGCGTCCACGGTGATGTGCATGTTAAGGTCGTCCCGCTTTTCCCATTGGGCGAGCTCCTCCCGGTAGAGGAGCATCCCCGGTGAGCGGGCTCCGTAGATCACGTGGATCTCGCCGAACTGGTCCCGGTTTTCGAGCATGTAAACAATGGATGACCGGAGGGTGGTAAAGGCGAACCCGCCGCCGATGATCACGACGTTTTTCCCCTTGAGGGTCTCCCAGGGGTACCAGTTGCCCAAGGGGCCCCGGACCCCCATGATGTCGCCGACCTTCATCTTGTGGAGATGGGAGGTCACCCGGCCGACCTTGTTGACGGTGAAGCTCAGATGACCCGGTTCCGTGGGCGACGAGGCGATCCCGATGGGGATCTCCCCGAGCCCCGCCACGGACAGCTCGGCGAACTGGCCGGGGTGGTAGGCAAACCGCTTTTCATCCTCGGGGTCCAGGAACTTGAGCGTGAAGGTTTTAAGATTCTTATCCTCGGTTTCGACAACGATGTCATCGATGCGGACCGGGTAGGGATAATACGGATTGTCCACGGTGTCCCCCTTTGTGCTCACGCGACAGCGCAGCTATCGGCCTCGCCGAAGTCGTTCATCAGGCCGCAGACCCGGCGGATATCGATGTTCACCGGGCAGTATTGGATACAGCGGCCGCACCCGACGCATTGAATGCCGTCGCCGTATCGGTTCACGTAGTACTTGAGCTTGTGCATGAACCGCTGCCGGACCCGCTGAACCTTGTCTCCCCGGGGGTTGTGCCCGGAGCCGTGGAGAGTGAACAGCGGAAACATGCAGGAATCCCAGCAACGGTAGCGGATGCCGTCGGTGCCCTTGGTTTCGTCCTGGATATCGAAGCACCAGCAGGTGGGGCAGAGGTAGGTGCAGGTCCCGCAGTTGATGCAGGAAAAGGCGACATCATCCCAGAAGTCGGCGTCATAGAGGGCCAGCGTATCGATGGACGAAAGCCGGTCGGTGGCCACCTCGGAGACGATCTTCGCCTCGGCCGCCGCCTTCCGCTTTTCGAAATCGGCATCGGAGAGCTCGGTCGTCTCTTCCCATCCGGCGGCTTTAACGAATTCCGTCCCCTTATCGGTCAGGACCCGGGCAAGGTAGCCGTCGCCGTCTTCCAGGAGCAACACGTCGAGCCCCGCCTCGTGATAGGGGCCGCAGCCGGCCGACGTGCAAAAGCAGGTGGCGCACGGGTTTTCGCAGGCCAGGCCGATAAAGGTGGTCGCGGCCAGGTTCTCCAGCCAATAAACGTCTTTGTATTCCGGGGTGTCGAAGTTTCGCCGGACGAGGACAAAGGAATAGGCGTCACAGGGACGGATGCCCACCGCGGCCCGGGGCTTTTCGGCCGGCTCGGGCGCCTTCATGACGTGAGCGTCGGGGTCCTGGTCGTCGGTGGTGTAGGTGAACATCACCTCGGCCTGGGGATAGACCACCGAACGGGGCGAGGTCCGGGTGTTCTGGAGGTCCATGTCCGGGGCCCGGTCGGGCGGGAGCGGAGCAAAGGCGGTATTCGCCGCTTCCCGGACCGGTCCGAAAAGCCGGTAGTGGTCCGCTGCCCGGCCGAGTCCCGCCGTCCAGGCGGCTTTATCGATCTTGATGCACTTCATGGTGATCCGCTTTCGTGTTGGCGCGTTTAGGTTGGGTTCCGAAACCGTCCCTACTTA
>CAZWGY010000337.1:0-5409 GCA_964633575.1 uncultured Desulfobacteraceae bacterium | reverse complement strand
GCCCGCCGGCAGCCGGGACCGGATATCCGGCTTCGGCCCCCGGTCTGGGGGATCACCTGAATCTGAGTGGGAATCCGTTCTTTCAGGGCCGTCACGTGGGAAATCACGCCGATCAGCTTGCCGTCCCGCTGGAGGCCCGCAAGGGTTTCGAGCGCCGTGTCCAGGGCGTCCTCGTCGAGGGTGCCGAACCCTTCATCCAGAAAGAGTGAATCCACCCGGACGTTCTGGCTCGCCATCCGGGACAGGCCAAGGGCCAGCGAGAGGCTGACGATGAAGCTTTCGCCGCCCGACAGGTTCATCGTGGATCGGACCTCGCATCCCTGGTAGTTGTCGATCACATTGAGCTCCAACGGCTGAACATCATCCTGGACCAACAGGTAGCGGTCGGTCATCTTTTGAAGCTGCCGGTTGGCATGACCGATCATCATCTCGAAGGTCAGCCCCTGAGCAAAATTCCGGTATTTCTTGCCGTCGGCCGATCCGATCAGATCATGGAGCAAATCCCAGCGGTCGCACTCCCGCTTCCGGGCATTGATTTCATGGAGCCGCTCCCGCTGCGTCTCCTTCAGGCGGTCGTTTTCATCGAGCCGCTGCCGGATGGCGCCGATCTCCAGATGGAGCGCCTTCTGACTGGAAACCAGGTCCGATAGCTCGGCCTTGAGGGTTTCCAGGGGCGTCTCCGTCATCGCTTTTTCCCGCTCCCGGTCCAGCAGCCGCTTGTTTTCCCGTTCACGTGAGACCAGCTCGGTCTCTTCGTCCGAAAGCACCTGTTTCTTCTCCGCCAGGCGCCGCCGCTCGGTTTCCGGCAGACACGCCGCCTGATAGCCCGCTTCGTCGGCGAACCCGGATGCCTCCAGCCGCTCGAGAAACGCCGATCCCGTCCTTTTCAAATCTTTGTCCCGGTTTTCAATCGCCGTTGTGAGATCTTCAATCCGGGATTTCAATCGGCCGAGAGCCTCCCTGGCGGCGTTCCATTTCTCCCGGGCGGCGTTCCATTCCCCCTCCGCCGCATCGACGGCCGCGGCAAGTCGCGCGTCTTCGTCGTCGGGGTTCTTGTCCCCGAAGGCTTCCCGCCGCTTCCGGATCAGAGTGTCCCGTTTTTTCTGGAGCCCGTCCAGGAAGTCCGCTTGTTTCTTCAGCGCCGTTTCCGCTTCCCGGATTCGGTCGGCCCGGTGGCGGGTCGTCACTTCAAGCTCGGCGATGGCCTGATCGAGCTCCGCTTTTTTCTTCCGGCGTGCCGTCCACCGATCCCGGCGGGCGGTCAGCTCCTTGATCACCGCGGTCAGGTTGTCGATGGTCAGCGTTTCGATCCCGAAGGCCCGGACCTCATCGCCCAGTCGGTCAAGGGCGCTTTTCTCCTCCCGCCGGTGGTCTTCGGCTTCCCTGTTCAGCCGCTCCAATTGTTGTTCGGCGGTGCTCCGCCGGCCGGCGGCGGCCTGAGCCTCAAGCTGAGCCTTCGCGGCCGACTCCCGAGCCGAATTCAGGTCCTCGCTCAACGCTTTTATCGACTGCTCGGACTCATCCGCCGCCCGGATGATCGCTTCGGCATAAGCCACCGCTTCCCGATTGTCCTCCTGATGGCCTTCCAGAGCCGCCTCAAGATCCGGGGACGAAGGGTCCAGTCCGAACTCGATAGGGAGCGCCGAGACGGCCCGAGCGAGCCGGCGGTCGGCTTCTTTCTCGCGCCCGGCATGGTCTTTCCGGTTGGCGGCCACCTGTTCAAGCTCCACGTCGATTCGCCCCAGATCGACCTTCAGATTGGCCACCGCGTCCGTCGCGGCCCTCAATTCGGCCCGGACCTTGTCCAGGTTCTTACGGGTGTCATCCGGAACCGGGACGTTGCCGGCCGCGTAAGGGTGCTCCAGTGCCCCGCACAAGGGGCAGGCCTCGCCATCCCGGAGCCGGCCGCGGGCTTCCTCGAAGTCCTCTACCCGTTTGATCCGGGTGAGCTGGTTTTCGAGCAGCCCCATTTCCCTTTCCAGGGTTTCCCGTTTCTCGGTCCCGCCCGCAAGCCGGCTCGCCAGAGCCGATTGTTCCGCGACCAGCGTCTTCTTCCGCTCGTCAAGCCCCTGGATGGCCGCTTTCGATCCGGATCGGGTTCGAGCCGCGTCGAGGGCCTGGGTCAGGATGTCCCGTTGCCCGGTCAGGGCCGAGTACCGTTTCCGCCAGTCGGCCGGCTCCCGGTTTTCGAGGATATTCGAAAGCGTCGCCCGATGTTCGGCCAGCTTGGCTTGAGCCTTTTCCAGGTTTCCGGTTTCCGTCTTCAGGCGGGAAGATTGGGCTTGCCACACCTGATCGGCGTCCCGGTGCTCCCGGCCGGCATGGTCGATCTCATCGCGTTTGGCCGCCCACTGAGCGTGGAGCCGTTGGGCGGTTTCGATCCGCCCCCGAATCCCCGCGAGGTCTTCAACCAGCCGCTCATCGGCTTTCGTGTCCGCCAATTGCCGGTCCAGCTTATCCCGGGCTTTGCTTTTCTTTTTCAGCTCGGCGTGACCGGCTTCCTGTTTGGCCCGGAGCGCCTCGAGGGCGTTCCGGGTTTCCTTGACGGACTCCGCCGCCGTCTGGATGGGCTCGTCCCGGTCGGCGATCTTGAGATCCAGCTCCCGGGCCGCCTGGATGGCCGTCCGGCCCGTCCGTTGTTCCGCCTTTTTCGCTTCGAGCTGCTCGCCGGCCGCCTTCATGCCTGCTTCGGCCTGTTGGACGGCTGCTTCAGCATCGGGGAGCTCCCGGCGGCGCTCATCGAGCGCGATTCGGTCCGCTTGCTGTTGGTGGCGAACAGCCTTCAGGGCGGAATAGTCCGCGGCGATCTCGAGCGCCTGATTGGCGGCCTGAAGCCGTTCCATCTCGGGAGCAAAAGCCTCCGCCCGCGTCAGCCAATCCGCTTTTTGGGCCTCGATCCGGGTCAGCTCCGCCCGGAGCCGCTCAATGCCCTCGATCCAGGCGATTTCCCGGTTTTTTTGGACAATCCGCCGGTTGAGCCCGTCATCCTGCTCGACTTTTTGGGATAGTTGATCACCGAGTTCCTGTTCCGCCTCCGGCGTCAAGAGGGTCATGCCGTCCAGGGCGGCTTTCAGGGTGTCGAGGGTTCCGCGCTCCTCGGCGCGGCGTTCATGGACCCGGATGGATATCCGGCTGTAGATTTCCGTGCCGGTGATTTGCTCGAGGATCGGAGCCCGCTCATCGGGAGCCGCCTGGAGAAACGCCGCAAAGCCGCCCTGGGCGAGGAGCATGGAGCGGGTGAACCGGTCAAAATCCATGCCGGTGACGGCTTCAATCCGATCCGCCACTTGCCGGAGCCTGGTTTCGAGGACCTCCCCGGAATCGGCCCGGGCGATTTCATGCCGGGGGGCCTGAAGCTCCCCATCCGGCTTTCGCCGGGCCCGGTGGTGGCTCCAGTGGCAACGGTATCGCCCCGCCTGGGTCTCGAAGGTCACCTCGGCGAAACACTCGCCGGTCCCCCGGGACATGAGCTCATTGGCGCCCTTGGTGAGCCGCTTCAGGCGAGGGGTTCGGCCGTAGAGGGCCAGGCATAAGGCGTCGAGGATGGTCGTCTTCCCCGCCCCGGTGGGACCGATGATGGCAAATATCCCGTCAGCGACGAACGCGGGATGGTTTAAATCGATGTCCCATTCCCCGGTCAGTGAGCTCAAATTCTTGAATCGGACCCGCAAAATCCGCATCGCCGCCTCCCTATTCCGCCCGGATGTCGTCTTCGTGGAGAGATTCGACGACCTCCCGGTAGGCCCGGATCAACTCCGGCCGCTGCTCGCCCGGCACCGCATGAGCCGACAGACACCGGTCGAACACATCGAGCTCGTCGAGATCATCCAGGGTTTCTTCGTGGTGAGTCCGTTCCAGAATCCGGTCGATGATCCGGTTGTTTTTCACCCGAAGGACCTTCACCGTCGAGCCGGAGATGGCCTCATCCAGCCGCCCGCGGAGATCACTGATCACCTCGTCGCCGTCATGGACGACCTCCAGCCAGACCTCGGCATCAGTGGCCGACAGCTCGCGAATCCGGTTCGAGATCGTCTCCCAGGTCCCCGTGATCCGTTCGAGCCGCTGAAAGGTCGGAACCTCGATGGCCTGGACGGCGGCGTGGCCCCCGTCGAATTCGACCAGGCAGACCCGCTTCCGCTGAGCCGCTTCTCCGAACCCCATGGGCAGCGGGGCGCCGCTGTATCGGATCTTACCGTCGCCGTTGACTTTCTGAGGGACGTGGAGGTGACCCAGGGCCAGGTAATCGAAAGTGTCCGGGAAGATCCCGGCCGTTACATGGGCCAGTGACCCGACGTAGAGGTCCCGGACGCCGTCCCCATCGACGGTTTTTCCGCCGGCGGTGAACAGGTGTCCGGTGGCGACGATCGGAATCCCGCCGCCCAGCTCGGCGCGCTTTTCCTCGGCTATCGCCGCCACCTCGGCATAGTGGCCACGGATGCCGTCGATCAGCTTCCGCTCCTTGTCCTCGATGGTCTCTCCGGCTTCGGCCGATCGGATGTCCCGGTCCCGGAGGTAGGGAACGGCACAGACAATCAGCTCCGGCCTCCCCTCGGAGTTCTCAAGGACGATGACCTCGTCTTCCGGGTTTTGGGTCGGGCCGCCGACCACGTGGATGTCGAGGGCCTTGAGGAGCTCGCCGGGGGCGTTGATAAACGACGGGGAATCATGGTTTCCGGCAACCACCACCATATAGCGGCAGGACGAGGCCGCCACACGGCAGAGAAACCGGTAATACAGCCCCTGAGCGCGGTTGCTGGGGGTGGTGGTGTCGAAAACGTCGCCGGCGACCAGCAGGGCATCGACCTCATGGGTTTGGATCGCCCCGGTCAGCCAGGCCAGAAACGCTTCAGCCTCTTCATAGCGTTTCTGGCCGTACAGCGTCCGTCCCAGGTGCCAGTCCGAAGTGTGGATGATCTTCATGGGGTTTCCAGTTCCGGTATCGGGTCAATTTGACAAATCCCGGCGCAATGTGTCCGACCATAACCACTACCGCCATGAACGGGGGCGGGATGGATGGCCGGACATTCAGGCTTCAGGCAATCAATTGAAAACAATGCTTGTTTTTCTCATCGGGGTTGACGGTCCAGGATTGAATCCACCTCAAGCTGATCAATAGGTTGAAACATATACCCCGAACGGCTCCCGGAAGTCAAAGATTCTTTATCGTGAAAATTCATGCCGCCCGTGCTCCAACAATACAGAGCCGCGACCGTGAGGGAGCGTCTCATATACTGGATGAGCATGGTGGAATCTGCTATAATGGTTCCTGACGGGCGGTTGAGGTGGATTGCCCGGATTTCCAACCCGACCGGATAGACCCTCATGACCGGGGCACCACGATCACCCCCGTGCATGGGGCTGAGCGTGTCACAGTTTTTTGACCCAATGCCGATCGTGATGGAGTGAACA
>CAZWGY010000336.1:0-5430 GCA_964633575.1 uncultured Desulfobacteraceae bacterium | reverse complement strand
GGGCTTTGCCCCGGTCTGGTATGTTTCGCCCCTTCGGGGCTGGGCCGCGCTGGCGTGTGGCGCGCTTACGCCAGGGCGTGACCAAACCACCTCAACGCGCTTTAGGGGTCAGCCTGGGATTTTAATCCCAGGCGCGGAGGCAATGTCCCCGCCCACCGGGGCTTTGCCCCGGTCTGGTATGTTTCGCCCCTTCGGGGCTGGGCCGCGCTGGCGTGTGGCGCGCTTACGCCAGGGCGTGACCAAACCACCCCAACGCGCTTTAGCGCGTTTTGTGGGTCAGCCTGGGATTTTAATCCCAGGCTTCCCTCGGGGACCGTGCTTTACGCACGCTTATTTAGGCGCTGGGGGTTCTCCAGTCGTCCTCGGCCTGCTTGGATTCGGTCTCGTGGCTCCAGATGATCTTTTCATAGGTGAAGGCCACCGACTCCATGTGCTGATAGGGCTTGCTCTCCGGGAGAAAGGTCAGCGGGTAAAAAGTCCTGACCTCCACGATAATGGAGTTTTCCAGGGTGATCTTGTAGTAGAGGACTTCCTTGCCGTTTTCGTCGATGGTGTAGAAGTCCAGCTCGAACTTGGCCATGTGTTCCCCGCTGGAGCAGGCCCGGCAGATCAGCGGGGAGCTCTTGTCGATCTTCTTGGTGATGACCAAGGGGTGATGAATCCGCTGCCCGGAGGGCAGGCCGGTATGGGTGTCCTTGGGGATCTCCAGCTTATGGTCCAGACCATAGACCAGGATGGTGTTCTCCCGGCCGGACTGGACGCAATCGCCTTCGATCGGGCCCTGATCCGCCCCTTCCAGGGTGAGGTAGGATGTCATTGGCATGGCGGGCTTCTCCTTTCCGTTTTAAAGTGATGATGTTGTTTGAATTATTCCTTGTCGAGCTTGCCCACCAGGGAAAGCTCGAAGGAGGCGCCCATGTACTTGAAGTGGGGCCTCACTTTCAACGATACCCGGTACCAGCCCGGTTCCCCTTCCACGCTGCTCACCTCGATCTGGGCCTTTCTCAGGGGCTTGCGGCTCCGGACGCCGGGGGAAGGGTTTTCCTGGTCGGCCACGTACTGCCGAATCCATTCATTGAGCTCCCGCTCGAGGTCGGCCCGCTCCTTCCAGGTCCCCAGATTTTCCCGCTGGATCACCTTGAGATAGTGGGCCAGGCGGCTGACGATAAAGGTGTAGGGCAACTGGGTGCCGAGCTTGTAGTTGAGCTCGGCGTCCTTGGCCTCCTTGGAGGTCCCGAAGTACTTCGGCTTCTGGGCCGAGTTGGCGGAAAAGAAGGCCGCGTTGTCGCTGCCCTTCCGCATGGTCAGAGCCATGAAGCCCTCCTCGGCCAGCTCGAACTCCCGCCGTTCGGAGATAAGGACCTCGGTGGGGATCTTGGTCTGGATCTCGCCCATGGCCTCGTACTGGTGGAGCGGGAGATCTTCCACGGCTCCGCCCCCCTGGGGCCCGATGATATTGGCGCACCACCGATACTTGGCAAAGCTGTCGGTGATCCGGGCGGCGAAGGTAAAGGCCGCGTTGCCCCAGAGATAGGATTCGTTGCCGTCGCTGACATCCTCGCGGTAATTGAAGCCCTTGGTGGGGTTGTTCAGCGGGTCGTAGGGGGTCCGGAGGAGAAACCGGGGGAGGGTGAGGGAGAAGTTCCGGGCGTCCTCCGACTCCCGGAAGGACTGCCACTTGGCATATTGGGGCCCCTCGAAAATGGCCTTAAGGTCCTTGAGCCTCGGCAACTCGGAAAAGCTGTCAACGCCGAAGAATTGCGGACCGGCGGCGCCCACGAAGGGGGCGTGGGACATGGTGCCCACGCTGGCCAGATACTGCATCAGCTTGATGTCCGGCGCGGCGGGGGAAAAATCGTAATTGCCCACCATCAGGCCATAGGGCTGGCCGCCGAACTGGCCGTACTCCGCGGTGTAGGCCGTCCGGTAAAGGCCGGATTTGGTGATTTCCGGGGCGTCATCGAAATCGTCGAGGAGATCCTGCTTGCTGACGTTGAGCATCTCGATCTTGATGTTCTCCCGGAAATCGGTCTTGTCCACCAGGTATTTCAGGGACCGCCAGGCCGATTCGAGCTTCTGGAACTCCTCATTGTGCATGATGGCGTCCAGTTGGGAGCCGAGCTTCCGATCGACATCGGCGATCATCTCGTCCACCATCAGCGGGGAAATCTTGGTCTCCTCCCGCCCCGGCTTCAGCAGCTCGTCGATAAAGGCTTGAACCCCCTGCCGGGTGACCGAATAGGCCTCGTCCGATGGTTTCAGGCGCGTCGCCTGGAGAATATCATCCAGTAAAGACTCCGGCGCTTCGGCTTCCTGGGCCTCCGGTTGAGTCGCTTTTTCCTGTTCCTCTGCCATATATCACACTCCGTGATGTCAGGTTCGTGATGTGGGTTGAGCAAACCGCGGCGGATCCGGAGCTTCGGGAACCGCCCGTCCGCCGCTTACTCCGCTTCGATGCCGAGTTCGGACAAGAGGCGCTGCCGGATCCCCTCGTCGGCCACCAGATCCTGGATCTTTTTCCGGAACTGAGGGACGTTGCCCAGGGGCCCCTTGAGGGCGACCAGCGCCTCCCGAAGCTCCATGAGCTGCTTGAGCTCCGGAACCTTGTTGACCACCGCGTCCGGGTCGAAGTCCTTCAAGCTCTTGAAATCGAGATCAACGCTCATCTGGGCGTCGGGCTCATCCGAAAGGGTGTTCTTCACGTTGACGTTCAGGGACAGGTCCTGCGAGCGGAGCACGTCGTTGAAATTGTCCTTGTCGATGTTGATCGCCTTGCGGTCCTCCACCGGGGTCTCATCCTCCTGAAGGGTGAAATCTCCCATCACCAGGACCTTCAATGGCAACTCCACCTCTTCCTTGGCGTCCCCCGTTGCCGGTTTGTAAACAATGTTCACCCGTTCCTTGGGCGCAACCGAGCTTTCCTTGGCCATGGTACCTCCTTTTTACACTGGGTAACCGATCCGAAACGGCTCTCCCGTTTCACGTTGATGAGCACAAAAATCAGCGAGAGCCCCCTTTGCGCGAATAGGCCGCCGGGGAAATGGGCTTTTATGCTTCCAGGCTTTTTCCAATATAACCGTCATGATTGTCCGCCCAGTCGTATTTGTTGAGCCTGAATTTACCGATAAATTTTTCCAGCGGATCGTTAGCCTGTTTCCGAGCTTCGGAAATTACCCATTCAGCGGCCAAGCTTTCCGGCATTTGCCCCGCTCTTTCCGACAACTTCACTAACACCGCGTATTCGTCTTCAGGTAACTCTAACTTAAGAGTATGTCCCATTTTGGGGATTTCCTTGACAAGATTATAAGTCTCAAACGACAGCCAACAGCCGATCAGGTCAAGCGCATCGCCGCCACCGGATTAAGCCGGGAGATCCGGTCGAGGACCGCTTCCCGGGTCTTGTCGGGAGCGTCTTCTCCCTGGGCGGTGATCCCGTTGTAAGCCTGGGTCAGCGCGGCCAGGGCGAGCGACGGGTCCCAGCGCTCCACCGAAAACCGGTCGATCTCCGTCAGCAGCGCCGACACATGGGGCCGGGCGATTCGCGGCCGCTGGATGTACAACAGATATTGGATCACCTGCATCCGCCACATAAGCTTGAGCTTGCGGGAAACGGCCTCGCTGAAATGGGCCTGGAGCCGGTCGAGCCCCTCGGCCGGCTTGCCGTCCTTGGCCAGGTCCTTGGCCTCATTGAGGATCGTGGTCATGACCGCCGTCCCGTCATCCGTCCCGCCGCCCCCATCGCCGCCGCCGGCCGATGCGGTGATCTCGGTGAGCCATTGTCGGGTCTGGTCGTCGGCAAAGGGGGTCCCGTCGGAAAACTGGAGCGCTTCCACCCCGGACAGACGGCGGACAAACATGGCCGTCTCGTCATCAACGGCCTGACGGGCCCCGGCGTACTTCAGACTGAACAGGGCCTCGGACACGTACCGGCTGAGATCGAGCCAGAAGCGATACTGGCTCAGGCGGCCCTCGGCTGATTCCAGAAGCGCGGAAAAGTTCTGCTTCTCCCGGAGTCCCGCCAGGGTCTCCCGATCCTGATCCGACGGCGGGGGCAGCATGGTCTGGCCGGCGTCGGCCGGGGGGAGATCGTCGATGGTGATCCAGGCGGCGATCCGGTTGAGGCGGTAGGCGATGGGGGCTGACGGGTCCTGTTGGATATAAAGGTGACCGGCGGCCCGGAAATACTCGATGCCGCTCTGGATGATCGGCTCCGGCTCATCCCCCTCGGGCGGGGGCTTCGGTTTGGGAGCCGCCGCCGGGGCGGAGCGAGCGGGCTTGGCTGGCTTTGGCGGCGGCGCGGCCGGGGGCTCCGCCGAAGGCGCCTCCGCTGGTCCCTCGGCCCCTTCCGCTTCGCCCGGGGGAGTCTCGGGTTCAGGCTCCGGTTCAGGCTCGGGCTCCAGCGGCTGGACGGTGGGGATGGCGTCTAGCCGGCTCCGGAGCTGGTGGAGCAGCGGCGCCGAATCGAGGTTCCGCCCCAGAAAGTCGTCGATGGCGGCCAGGTCCGCCATCATGGCGGCGTGTGGTTCCGCATCCATCTCGAAGCCTTCCGGGAACCCGTCCAGCTCGACCAGGACCTTCTCCAGCCACCACTCAATGGCGTTGATCCGGGCCTTCTTCCGTTTTTTCGGGGGAAACAGGGTGTCCCAGAAGTTCTCGATGATCCCCCGGTACATGGCCATGGCCGGGGCGAGCTGGTCCGGCCCCCGGCTCTGGAGCAAACCGACAAAGAGATATCCGGCGATCAGGAGGTTCTTCGATTTTTTGGATAACAGCTCGGTCCCCTGAGCGACGATCTTCGCCCAGTCCGTCGCGCCCTGGCTGGTGGGCGAGGCCAGCTTTTCGATCTCCGCCTGGATCGCCTCGAATTCCGGCTCATAGCGGGCATCCTCGCCGGAGGGAGAATCAGGGGAGATGGGTTCGGTTCCAATGTCAGGGATATTGCTCGTTTCAGCCATTCAATTGCGCTTCCGGATCGGGTATATCGTATCGGGGGGAGAGCCTGGTCTCAGACTAACCAACTGAATTCATTAGCCAGGACATCCCCATTGGAATGTAGATCGGAGTTTAACATACCTTCCAGGAACTGTCATCATTTATTTATCGTGAAAACATTAGTGCTGAGGACTGAGGGCTGAGGGCTGATAGAGACCTCCGAGGTTTCCAAAAAATTTGGAAACCTCGGAGGTCGTTTTTAGCGCCTGGGAGCGCGGGCGTCCCGCCCATAAGTCGTAGGGGCGGACCTGCGTGTCCGACCGTTCTGGGCAACCATAGGGTGAGACCTCCGAGGTTTTGTGAAAGACCTCCGAGGTTTTGTGTTGGAAGACCTCCGAGGTTTTGGAAACCTCGGAGGTCTCACCGGAAACCTCGGAGGTCTTTTTGCTGGAAACCTCGGAGGTCTTTTTGTTGGAAACCTCGGAGGTCTTTTTGTTG
>CAZWGY010000335.1:0-5450 GCA_964633575.1 uncultured Desulfobacteraceae bacterium | reverse complement strand
CCTGACCCAGGCGGGGGCTTATGTATAACGACGAGGGCGGAGCCCCGGTTGGCGGGGGATTTCAGGTCGCCGGGATATTGAGTCAATGACATGGAACCGATAGGGGGATCGCGGGATGTCGGAGCACAGCGCCTGCCAGTTGCGGGTTGGGACCAGCCTGGGAATAAATTCCCAGGCTGACCCTTATGAAACCGGCTGAAGCCGGTTCGGGGGTAATCGGCTCGATCCGCTGTCCGCCAACCACGCTTTCAGCGTGGCGTTGAGACGGCGAAAAATGAATTTTCGCACTCCAGGGAGCGCCGCTCGCCGGTGCGGGCGGAGACCTACGAGGTTTTGGAAACCTCGTAGGTCTATAGACTCGGGGCAACGCCTCGGTTGCCGGGGGATTTCAGGTTGCCGGGATATTGAGTCAATGACATGGAACCGATAGGGGGATCGCGGGATGTCGGAGCACAGCGCCTGCCAGTTGCGGGTTGGGACCAGCGGCTACTCCTATGCCGAGTGGACCGAGGCCGGGTTTTATCCCCCCGGTACTCAGGCCGGGCATATACTGTCCCTCTATGCCCGGCGGTTTTCCACCACCGAGCTCAACTTCACCTGGTACCAGATGCCCAAGGCGGACGCGCTCCGGCGGATGCAGGCTCAGGTGCCGGACCTCTTCCGGTTTGCCGTTAAGCTCACCCGGACCATGACCCACGAGATCGACCCGGAGGCCTGGCCGGATCAGGTCCGGGCCTTTCGCGACGGGATCGCGCCGCTGGTTTTGGCCGGACAGCTCGCCGCCGTCCTGGTCCAGCTTCCCCCCTCATTTCGCCGGAGCCCGGACAACCGCCGGTATCTGGCCCGGCTCCTGGACGCCCTGGGCGGGCTCCCCCTGGCCGTCGAGTTCCGGCACGCATCCTGGGCCACGGACAAGGTCTTCGCCGATTTCGAGGCCCGGGAGATCGCCCTGGTCGCCGTGGACGTCCCCGACCTCCCCGGCCTCTTTCCGCCCACCGATGTGGTCACCCGGCCCGATCTCCTCTATGTCCGGCTCCACGGCCGGAACGCCCGGGGCTGGCGGTCCGGGAAGATGCACCAGCAGTTCGACTACGACTACACCGACGACGAGCTTCAGGAGTGGATCGAGACCCGCCTCCGGCCCATGATCCGCCGGGCCCGGGCCGGGGTCGTCTATTTCAACAACCACGTCCGGGCTCAGGCGCCCCGGAACGCCGAGCGGCTGATGGCGCTTCTGGCGGGCGAGGCAGTGGAGTGGAGCGGGCCGTCATCCACATAAACGTGGCGGATTTCGCCGTGGCCGTCGAGCGGGTCGTCGATCCCCGGCTCCGGGGCCGGCCGGTGATCGTTGCGGTCCCCGGCGTCGCCCGGGCGTCGGTTTACGACATGAGCGAGGAGGCCTACCGGTGCGGGGTCCGGAAGGGGATGTCGGCGGACGCGGCCGGCCGGCGCTGTCCGGACGCGGCGCGAATTCCCCCCCGGCCGGAGCGCTACGAGCAGGCCATGGGCGCGTTGCTGAAGGCGGCGGCCGGGTTTACGCCCCGGGTGGAGGCGGGGGAGGTTGACGGGCACCTTTTCATGGACGTCACCGGCTGCTCCCGGCTTTTCGGGCCGCCCATGGACATCGCCTGGAAGCTCCGCAAAGGGGCGGACCGGGACCTGGGGCTCCGGCCCATCTGGTCGGTGGCTTCCAACAAGCTGGTGGCCAAGGTGGCCACCCGGCTGGTCAAGCCCGACGGGGAGTACATCGTCGGCGCGGGGGAGGAGACGGCTTTTCTCGCGCCGGTGCCCCTGTCGCTCCTGCCGGGGCTCGAGCCGTCGGACCTGGAACGCTGCCGGAGCTATCACCTGACCCGGGCCGGGGAGCTGGCCCGGTGGAACCTGGGCCACCTGACCACCGCCTTTGGCCGGCGGGGCCGGTTGTTTTACGAAACCGTCCGGGGGATCGACCCCGCGCCGGTCCGCCGGGCCGGGGAGCCGCCCCCGATCGCCGAAGCCGCCGCCGAGCTGGCCGACGACACCAACGACCGCCGGACCCTGACGGCCATCCTGGCCCGGTTGACCGAGGCGGTGGGATGGGACCTCCGCCGCCGACGGCTGGCGGCCCGGCGGGTAGCGGTCTTTATCGACCACGCCGACGGGGTCCGCCAGGTCCGTCAGCGGGCGTTGACTCCGGCCACGGCCGACGACCGGAGCCTCCTCGACGGGGCCGCATCAGCGTTTGCCCTGGCCGGCCGCCGGCGGGTCCGGATTCGGCGGGTCCGGGTGGTCTGCGACCGGCTGATCTTTCCCCCGGCGCAGTACGCCCTCTTTTCCGAGGACCGGGCTCGCGGGGAGCGCCGGGAGCGGCTGACCCGGACCGTTGACCGAATCCGGGAGCGGTTCGGCGCCTCGGCGATCCGGACCGGGCGGACCCTGGCGGCCTGAGGGGCCCGTGGTCCCCCTCGCCATCCACTCTCACTTTTCCCTCGGCCGGGGGACCGCTTCGCCGGGCGATCTGGTCCGGTCCGCCCGGAACCTGGGCTACCGCCGGGTCGCTCTGACCGACCGCGACAACCTCTACGGCCTCTGGCCCTTTCTCGAAGCCTGCCGGGAGGCGGGGGTGATCCCGCTGGTGGGGGCGGAGGTCACCGACCCGGCGGCCCGGTGCCGGGCCGTGGTGCTGGCTGAGACGGCCGAGGGGTACGCCAACCTCTGCCGCCTCCTGACCCGACGCCACGCCGGGGGCGGGTTTTCCCTGGAGACCGCCCTGCCGCCCCGGTCGTCGGGGCTGGCCGTCCTCACCGATTCGCCCGGGCTCCTGACCGCCTGGCGCCGGGTTGGGCTCGCCGTCCGGGCCATGATCCCCCGGCCCCTGTCTCCCAAACATCCCCTCCGGCGAGCCGCCCGGCGGTGGGAAGCCCCGCTCGTCGCCGTCCCTCCGGTCTGGCTCCGGGGACCCGACGACCACCCGACTCACCGGCTTCTCCGGGCCATCGACCGGAACACGGCGCTCTCCCGGCTTTCCCCCGGAGATCTGGCTCCGGCCGATGCCTGGCTCCAGCCCCCGGGGGCTTATGCCCGGCGGTTTGCCGCCTGTCCGGCCGCCCTCCGGGAGACCCGGGCCGTGGCCGACGCCATCGGTTTTGCCGGCCCCCATTTCGGAGTGGTCATGCCGCCGTGGACCGATCCCGGGGGCCGGCCGGCGGAGGCGGTTCTTCGTGAGGCGGCCTTTGCCGGAGCGGTCCGTCTTTACGGGGCGGACCTTCCGGAGCCGGTGGTGGACCGGCTTGCCCATGAGCTTTCGGTCATCGCCGGGATGGGGTTTTCGACCTATTTTCTGGTCGTCCGGGACATCGTGGCCATCAGCCCCCGGACCTGTGGCCGGGGCTCCGGGGCCGCCTCCCTGGTGAGCTATTGTCTGGGGATCACCAACGTCTGCCCCGTCCGGCACAATCTCCTCTTCGAACGGTTTTTAAACCCCGGCCGGCGCGACCCGCCGGACATTGACGTCGATTTCGCCTGGGATGAGCGCGACGCGGTGATCGGAACGGTCCTGGAGCGCTTCCGGGACCACGTTGCCCTGGTGTCCGTCCATATCCCCTTCCAGCCCCGGATGGCCGTGCGGGAGACCGCCAAGGTGATGGGGCTCTCCGACGGGGAGATCCGCCCGGTCACCCGCCGGATTCCCTGGCACCTCCGGCTATACGAGGCCGAGGACCTCCTGGCGGCGGTCCGGGCGCTCCCCGAAGCCCGGTCCCTCCGGTTTCCCGACCCCTGGCCGACGGTCTTCCGGTCGGCCCGGCGGCTCATCGGATGCCCCCGCCACCTCTCGGTCCATCCCGGCGGGGTGGTTATCACCCCCGAGCCCCTCGAGACCTACGTCCCGGTGGAGATCGCTCCCAAGGGCGTCCCGGTCATCCAGTGGGAAAAGGAGGGGGCCGAGGCGGCGGGGCTGGTCAAGATCGACCTTCTGGGCAACCGGAGCCTGGGGGTGATCCGGGACGCCGTGGCCTCGCTCCGGGAGGATGGGGTCGCCTTTGACGAGCGGGGATGGGTTCCCGAGGAGGACCCGGCCACACGGCGGGCGGTGGGCCTCGGGAAAACCATGGGCTGTTTTTACATCGAAAGCCCGGCCATGCGCCTGCTCCAGCAGAAGACCGGGAAGGGGGATTTCGATCACCTGGTCATCCACAGCTCGATCATCCGGCCGGCCGCCAACGACTGCATCCAGGAGTACATCCGCCGGCTCCACGGCGGGGCGTGGGAGCCGCTCCACCCGCTCTTAGAGGATGTCCTCGACGAGACCTACGGGATCATGGTTTATCAGGAGGATGTCTCCCGGGCCGCCGTGGCCCTGGCCGGGTTTTCCCACGCCGAAGCCGACCGGTTGCGGAAGATCATGGCCAAAAAGGACCGGGGAGCCCACCTGGACGATTTCCGGGCCCGGTTCGCCGACGGGGCCCGGCGCCGGGGGGTTTCCGAAGCGACGGTCGAGGCGGTCTGGGAGATGATCCTGAGCTTCAGCGGCTACTCCTTCTGCAAGCCCCACTCGGCCTCCTACGCCCGGGTCTCCTTCCAGGCGGCCTACCTCAAGGTCCACCATCCCGCGGCCTTCATGGCGGCGGTGATCAGCAACGGCGGGGGGTTTTACAGCACCTTCGCCTACGTTTCCGAAGCCCGACGGATGGGGCTGACGATCCGCCCGCCGGATGTAAGCCGGAGCGAAGTCCGGTGGACCGGCCGGGACCGGGCGATCCGGGTGGGCTTGAGCGCGATCCGGGACCTTGGGGAGCGGACGGCCGGGCGGATCGTGGCCGAACGGCGGGAGCGCCCCTTCATCGGGGTGACCGATTTTTTCGAGCGGGTCCGGCCCGACGAGGCCGAGGTCCGGGGGCTCATCGCGGCGGGGGCATTGGACGCGCTCGCCGACGGAACCGGCCGGGCCGGGCTGGCCTGGCAACACGCCCGATGGCGGGCGGACCACCGGCGCGGCGGGATGCGCCGGGGGCAACTGGCGATCACCGGCGACCCGACACCGCCCCCGTTTCCGCCGGAACGGCCCCTTGAGCGTCTCCGGGCCGAATACGCGGCTCTGGGCTTTCTGTGCGACCGACACCCCATGGCTCTTTTCGCCGATCGGTGCCGGGCGGGGCGAATGGTCCCGGCGGCCCGGCTGGCGGATTACGCCGGCCGGACGGTGAGAACCGCCGGGTGGCTCATCACCGGCAAGCGGGTCCGGACCCGGCATCATGAGCCCATGGAGTTTCTCACCTTCGAGGACGACACCGGCCTGGTGGAGACCGTCTTTTTCCCGGCGGCCTACCGGCGCTACACCCACCTCCTGGAGATCGGTCGGCCCTACGAGCTCGTTGGGCGGGTGGATCGGAGCCATGGCGCGATCACCCTGAACGTCCGTCGGGTGGCGCCGCTGCGGCGTGGGTCGGGTTTTCGGGAAGGGGGAGATTGTG
>CAZWGY010000334.1:0-5459 GCA_964633575.1 uncultured Desulfobacteraceae bacterium | reverse complement strand
TGGCCTTTTGCCAGACAAGAAGATTTTTGAATCCAGGCATAATTATAAATTCAGGCTGTTAGGTGATGGGCTATAGGCTATGGGGTATAGGCTATAGGCTATGGGGTATAGGTTATAGGTTATAGGTTATAGGCTATGGGTTATAGGCTATGGGTTTATTTGATCCTATGACCCATCACCCATCACCCATCACCCATCATCCATCACCTATCACCTATCACCCATCACCCATGACCCATCACCCATCACCTATCACCCATCACCTATCACCTATCACCCATCACCTATTCACCTATGACCCATCACCTATGACCTATCACCTATCACCTATCAGCTCCGCACGAACCCTATCCCGCCCCTCCCCCCTCACCAGCACCGTCTTGGATCGACCCGTCTGGCCGGAGAGAATTTCAACGGCCGATTTGGGGACCCCGAGGGTCTTGGCGAAAAAGGCGACGCACATCTTGTTGGCGGCCCCGCCCACCGGCGGCGCGGTGAGCTTGACCTTGAGGGCGCCGTTGTGGGGTCCCACCACTTCGTTCCGTGAGGCCCGGGGCTGAACATAAACCCGGAAGACGACGCCTTCGGGGTGGTCCTTGAGGCCGATGGCCGACGCTGCTTCCGTCATCCCGCTCCCTCACCACGCCGGATGTGTTCGATGATCCGGCTGGCCGAGATCGTTTCGGTGATTGGAATCCGCTCCACCCGCCCTCCGAGCGCCTCGACCAGTTCCCGCCCCACCACCGCCTCGGAGGCGTAGTTGCTCCCTTTGGTCAGGACGTCCGGGCGGACGGCCCGGATCACTTCGGGGAGCCCGTCGGTGCCGTAAACCACCACGTGGTCCACGGCATCGAGGGCCGACAGGAGCCGGACCCGCTCATCAAGGCCCAGGACCGGCCGGCCCGGCCCCTTGACGGCCCGGACGGCCGCATCATCATCAATGGCGACCACCAGGGCGTCGCCGAGCCGGCGGGATGCGGCAAAGAGAAGGATGTGTCCGGTGTGGAGGATGTCGAAGCAGCCGTTGGTGAGGACCACCTTCCGGCCACGGGTTCGGAGCGCTTCGGCAATGGCGGAGATTTCCCGGAGTCCACGGGCCTTGGAGCGCAAGGGGCTTTCGGCCGCTCCGAGGGCCCGGGTCAGCTCCTCACGGGTGACGGCGGCGGTCCCGACCTTGCCCACGACGATTCCGGCGGCGGTGTTGGCCAGCCTGGCGCTTGCCTCGAAGGAGAGGCCGGCGGCCAGCCCGAGCCCCAGGACCGCGAGCACGGTGTCACCGGCCCCGGAGACATCGTAAACCTGCCGGGCTTCGGCCCGGATGATCGTCGGTGGCCCTGGCCCGTCAAAGAGGGCCATCCCGTCCGGCCCTCGGGTGATCAGGAGCCGCTTGACGGCCGCGTCGGCCAGGAGCTTTTCCCCGGCGGCCCGTAGGCTTTCCGGGTCCTGGATTTCGATGCCGGCGGCCAGGCCGGCCTCCTTTCGGTTGGGCGTCAGGATGCTGGCTCCGGCATACTTCGAGAAATCCAGGCCCTTGGGGTCGCAAAGGACCATCCGCCCGTGCCGGCCGGCGGCCCGAACGATCTCGGCCATCAGGTCGGGGGTCACCAGCCCCTTGTCGTAGTCGGAGACGAGGACGATGTCGGCCGCCCCGGCCCGTTCCGCGACGAATCGGGAGAGGCGGGTCCGGGCTGTTTCGCCCACGGGCATCCGGGTCTCCCGGTCGATCCGGAGGACGTGCTGATTGTCGGCGATGACCCGGGTTTTTCGGGTGGTGACCCGGCCGTCCTCGCGGATCACCCCGCCGACGTCCACTCCGAGGGCGTCGAACCGCTCGATCATCCGGTCGCCGTCGGCTCCGTCGCCGATAACCCCGGCGGCCAGGACGGTGGCTCCCAGGGCCACGAGGTTGTGGATGACGTTGCCGGCTCCGCCGAGGGTAAAGGCTTCCCGCTTGACCGCCACCACCTGGACGGGGGCTTCCGGGGAGATGCGGTCCACGTCGCCCCAGAGGTAGGCGTCGAGCATCAGGTCACCGACCACCAGGACCGTCCGGCCCGTGAAATCGGGCACGGCAAGGTCGGTCATGAGCGGATCAGGTTTCGTCGAGCCATGCCTCGGCCTCTTCGACCGTGGTAAAGCTCCGCTTGATCGTTTTCATCCCGGAGGTTTTGGATATCCGGTCCAGGCTCAGTTTGGTAACCGCCGAGCCGGTCACTTCGGCGACTTTGGCGAGGCCGGCCTCGAGGACCTTGGCCTGGGCCTGTTCGTGGAGAGGCTGGACCGACTCGGCCGGAACCTTCATCTCGCGGACGTCGGACAGGACGGTGACCCCCGGCCGGGCCTTTGACGCCATCCGGCTCCAGTGGTCGATGTAATCGGGGACCTGGGATGGGTCGGACCAGTAGCCGATGATCTTGAAGTAGAAGCGGTTTTTCCGGTCATCGTAGCGGATTTCGTAATGGTCGGTGCGGATCATGGATTCCTCCGAAGGGGGTTATCGGGTTTCCTCATAAGGGTACCAGTCGCCGGTCCGGAGCCGGTCAACCTTCATGACGGCCACCTCGTTTTTGGCGGTGTTGAAGACCACCTTCCGGCCGCGGGCCCCGCCCACGTCCTCGGATACCACCCGGATGCGTTCCCGGGCGAGGACCCGGCGGGCCACGGTGATGTTCTCCCGGCCCACGTCCCTGGTGGAAAGGTCCCGGTTGTAGGCTCCGCCGATAATCTGGGCCTCGATATGGCGCCGATGAGTCCCCTGCTCGATCATCATCCGAACGAGCGCGATGGTGGAGACGTTGCCGTAAATGGCGGTGGCTTTGTTCCGGTCGGTGGTGGACGGGTAGCGGAAGTGGTTCATGCCGCCGATTTTTTGTTTTCGGTCGTAGAGGCAGACGGCCACGCAGGAGCCGAGGACGCCGGAGATCACGGTGGGCCGGGTGGCCAGAAAGATGTAGCCGGGTTCGAGGAAGTAATCGGTGGTGACCGGGGGATCGGTGTCCTTCACGACGGGCTCACCCCCCTTCAGGCGTCCCTGGCCGAATCGCCCTCCTTCAGGGCGTTGATGATCTCGGCGGCCATTTCAGGCAGGGGGACCACCCGGTCGACGGCCCCGAGCCGGACGGCTTCCCGAGGCATTCCATAAACCACGCAGGTCTCTTCGTTCTGAGCCAGAGTAAAAGCCCCCATGTCGTGCATGGCAACCAGTCCCTTGGCACCGTCGGCTCCCATCCCGGTGAGGATCACCCCCACGGCGTTCCGGCCGGCGTGTTTGGCCACGGACTGGAAGAGGACATTGACGGATGGCCGCTGGTAGTGGACCGGCGGGCCGTCCTTGACCCGGACAAGGTAGGTGGCGCCGCTCCGGCTGAGGACCAGATGGCGGTTGCCGGGAGCGATGAGGGCGGTGCCGGGGATGACGTGGTCGCCGTCTTCGGCCTCGCGGACCCGGATGGGACAGATTTCGTCCAGGCGGCGGGCAAAGGCGGTGGTGAAATTCTCCGGCATGTGCTGGACGATGACGATCCCCGGGGCCCCCGGCGGCATGCCCCGCAGGACCATCTCGATGGCCTTGGTCCCCCCGGTGGATGCGCCGATGGCCACCACTTTATGGGTGGTCTGGATCTGGATATCGGCGGTCGGAACCTTTTCGGGAGGGGTGAGCTGTTTCTGGGGGGAGAGCTTGATCTCGCTCCGAGCCGCCATTCGGATGGCATGGGCCAGGCTCCGGGAGACGTCCTTGGTGGAGTAGGCCGACCCCGGCTTGCAGAGGACCTCCACCGCCCCGAGATCCATGGATTTCAGGGCGTTTTCGCTGTTCTTCGGCGTCAGGGAGCTCAAGACGACCACCGGCATCGGGTAGTGCTTCATCAGCTTGGCCAGAAAGGAGAGCCCGTCCATCCGGGGCATCTCCAGGTCCAGAGTGATCACGTCCGGCTTGAGCTTGATGATTTTGTCCCGAGCGATATAAGGGTCCGCCGCGCTGCCCACGATCTCGATATCCGGATACTTGGCCAGCTCCTGGGTCAGGATTTTGCGGACGATGGCGGAATCGTCCACAATGAGGACTTTAATCATATCGGTACCCCGTCCCGTGTCGGCCACCCGGCGGCAAGGAAGCCCGGCGCCGAGGCCCCATCAGGCACTGCCTTCTTCCAGATGGATCAGGGTTTTGATGGTATCCCGGATCTTTTCGGGGGTAAACGGCTTGTGGATAAACGCGGCCCCCTTCTGTTCCAGCCGTTCGAGCCGGGCCTTGGAGCCCTCGGTGGAGATGACCACGATGGGGATGTCGCTGGTTTCGGGCGCCTCCCGCATCCTGTCGATCATCTCTTCGCCGTTCATCACCGGCATGTTGATGTCGGCAATCACCAGATCAATCCAATTGCCGTTGAGAAGGTCGAGCCCCTCCCGGCCGTTGGCGGCCTGGTAGGTATCGCCCAGCTCGAGGCCGGTCATCCGCAAAGATTTCAATATCATTGCGCGCATCACGGCGCTGTCATCTACAATAAGCACGTTGATCGCCATCGATTACCTCTTTAGCCACGATTGGATATGCCCTATACGGGTCCCGACCGGGGTCAACTGGTTACTTTGATCTCGCCGGAAGACACGTCGAACTGAACGGTCCGGTTCGCCGTGCCGCCTACCTCCTCGGCTTCAAGGAGGATGTTGTTTTTCCAGAGAATCTTTTTAAGCACGGCGTAGTTTTTCTCCCCGATCTTGAACATCTCATTGTCTCCCTCCGGCCGGGAGCAGCCCGCCGCCTTGACCACGAGTCGGGATTTGTCCCCGCCCATATTATAGATCTCGTCGAACAGCTTCGGAACCCCCGTATCCACGAAGATGAACGGATTGGCCTCGGCCTTTTTCGGATCGGACTTGGACAGGGGGAGCATGGCGTGAAGCAGTCCGCCGACCTGGGCCTTCGGATCGTAAGCGACCAGTCCCAGACTCGTCCCGAGGGCATAGGTCACGATGACGTCACCCTGTTTCCCAACCTTCATGTCTCCGACTAAAACGATATGCTTCATGGATCCTATTCACTCCAGCGCGTAAGGTGACGGACGGTATCCGGCGTTTTTGGATTTTAGATTGATGATCGCGGAGTTACCGGCATAAGCCAATCATGCGGAACAATCATCAATCATCAATCATCAATCGTTCACGGCGACCATCCCGGTTTGGGGTTTTCCAGACGGCCGCCATCTAAGGGCGTGTCTGGGACACGCCGCCGCGTAGCCCCGGCGGGACGGGCGCACCGACAACTCCACCCGGCGGTCGGGGGCCGCCCGTAGGTGATAGGTGATAGGATCAAATAAACCCATAACCCATAGCCCATAGCCTAACAACCTGACGTTAGCCCTCCGAGGTTTTGTGAAAGCCCTCCGAGGTTTCGTTTGGGAAGACCTCCGAGGTTTTGGAAACCCCGGAGGTCTCTTTGCTGGAAACCTCGGAGGTCT
>CAZWGY010000333.1:0-5461 GCA_964633575.1 uncultured Desulfobacteraceae bacterium | reverse complement strand
GCGGGCGGCCGACGGCAATGTCCCGTGAACATGCCCTATTTCAGGGCTTTGAGCTCCCGGGTCAGCCGGGTGATGTGGCTCATCTCCTCCTTGATGATCCCGTCGATCCTCTCCTTCCCCCGATCGCCCGGAACCGCCTCCTTCATCCCCAGGTAAAAGACGATGGAGTCCTTTTCCGCTCCGATGGCGGCTTTCAGGATCGCCCGCATGGAGGAGAGGTCGATCTCCTTTTCGAAAAAGACCCGGTGGTCGGCCAGAGCTTTCAGGTATTGGCCGGCCATTCCGTCGGGGTCGAAGACCGTCGATGTCTTTTCCGCTTTTTTAAGCTCTTCGCGCATGTTGGTGAAGGTCTTCTCGTGCTCGTCCTCCATGGCGGCCAGCTCCTCCAACACCGCTTTAAACCGGTCGTCGTTCACGCTGGCGGCGGCGTCCCGGTAGAACTTCGCCCCGTTTCGCTCGATCTGCTCGGCCATCTCGAATACATCGTCCGCGTTGAAATCGAAAGCCATGATCTATGGTATCCTTTCTCGGTTCGGGTTCGACGGAGCCACGCCGCAACGTGGCTGAACTCACCCGATAAACTTAAGGCCCCGTCATCCGGTTGTAAAGGCGCTCTTGGGATCATCCGGCAGGCGATAGGTTCCGTCCAGGCGGCCGACCATCGCCTCGTACCGGCCATGGATCGCGTCAACCGCCGCTTCGAAGGCCTCGGCATCCAGCTCGCCGGAATCCCGCCGGCGAACCAGAACCGCGTATTCATCCTCGTACCAGCGATCTGGGTCGAAGTTGTAGGTCACCGATTACTCAGCCTGTTTCAGGGCTTTTTCCGCCACGGCCGCGTTGAACTTGTCGGCCTTGATCACGTATCTCACGTGAGTGGCCTCGGAGATCTTGTCCGCCCCGTCGTCGGCCTCGATGGAAAAGGTCAGCTTCTTGCCTTCCACCTTGGTCAAGGTTCCCCGGACGGTGATGGTGAAGCCCGGCGGGGTGGCGGCCAGGTGGCTCGCGTCGATCCCGATCCCCACCGTCTGCTCTTCGGGCCAGTCGAGATGGGGGTTGAGCGCCTGGATGCAGGCACATTCGAAAAGCCCCACCATGAACCCCGTGGCAAAAACCTTGGGCATGAGGGCCAGCTCCTCGAACTCAGTGAAAAGATGGGGAACGGTTTTGTCTTCGGGGACGGTATAGTTGAAGGAAAAGGTCAAACCGGGCTTGAGCGTTTCTTTCATGGGCGGATCTCCAGGTTGAGGGTCAAGGGTCTGGGCCATCGATGGCCCCGGTGGGGTCGAGGACCGTGTCGTCATGGCTGTAGGGCGGAACGCAGCAGCAGAGGATCGTCAGGGGCTGGTCTCCCGTGTTCTGGAGGCCGTGGCGGGTCCCCGGCGGAATCCAGACGGTATCCCCGGCGGCGATTGCAAAACGCTCATCCCCGAGAATCATCCGCCCCTCGCCGGCGGTGATATGGTAGATCTCCTCGGCGAACCGGTGGCGGTGCGGCCGGGTTTCCCCGCCGGGCGGGACCACCGCCTCGGCCAGGCTCTGAGCCCGGTTGCCGTGGACCGCCGGGTGCATCAGCTCCCGAATGAGCGATCCGTCCAGGGTGGGATACGGCTGCACCTCGTTTCGGAGGGTCCGGACCGCCACGTTCAGCCGACCCGCCGCTCGACCAGCCGGACAATGGCCTCCCGAGCGGCCTCTTTCATCTCTTCCCCGCCCGGGCCTTTCAGGACCGTTTCCAGCTTCCGCCGGGTGCCCGGCCCGCCGATCTCTCCGAAGAGGTAGAGCATATCCCCCCGGACCCGCTCGTCCAGGTCGCCGAACCGCTCCCATAAGGGGTCCACCGCCTCGGCGGCCAGCTCCGGGGCGTCTTCGGCAAGGTGCTCCATGGCCACCATGGCCCCCAGACGGGTGGGCCACTTTTCGTGAGTCAGAAGGTCGATAAAGGCCGTAAACAGCTCCCCCCGGTCCCGCATCATCGCCGCCACCGATTCCGCCTTCCCGTCCTGGACGATTCCCTCCAGAGTCTCGGCGGTCAACCGGGCCGGGTCCCGGTCGGCAAGGACCTCGGCCACTTCGGCCGGTCGGATGGTTCCGGTCCACCGGAACCCGCCATCCAGGATCAAAGTTGGGGCCCCGCTGATCCCGTCGGCCTCGGCCATCTCGGAAAAAAAGGCCCCGTCGATCACCGACAGCCGAATCCGGTCGTCGGCAAAGGCCAGGGGGATGATCTCTTTCACCGCCGTCGGGCAGTGAGGGCAGCCGGGGGCGACGTAGAGCTTGAGGGCCGCCGGCTGCCGGACCGCCGCCAACGCCGTCTGAACATCCGCGTCCAGCACCGGCGCCTCACCGGCCCCCATGGCGACCGCATCCAGAAAGGGCCTCAACTGCGGCCCCAGCGGGATGAGCAGGTATTCCACTCCCGAGCCGATCCGGATGGCCGGCGGGACCTCGGGCGACTCGGCCCGTTCCTCCCGGATGGTCAGCCGGGGGGCCAGCCGGGCCAGCTCCCCGCGGAAGGAGTCAAACTCGGCGCTCCGTGGATCGTCACTACGGACCTGGGAGATTTCCGCGCCCCGGGCCAGCCCGTCGCTCCAACGGAGGATTTCTTGTTCTTCGTGGGGGCTCATGGCACTAAAGGATCCGATACCGGGGCTCCTCGATCCGCTGCCCCCGACAATGGGGGCAGCGGCCGGGCCGGGTATAGCGTTTGCGGGAGTCGAAGGTGAACCCGCAGGACAGACACCTCGGGGGCACCACGTCGAGCTTAGCCTTCCGGGTCGCCACCGACCGGGCGATATGCCCGAGGTGAGGGTAAACTTCCTTTTCCCGGATGCCGAGCATCTGGGAGAGGTCCTTCGCCCCCAGGGTTTCCCGGCCCAAAAGGTCGATCATCTGTTGCCGGATGGTGGGCATAAAAGGGGTCCGTCAACCCTGCTTCATCTTGCATTCCTTGTCCCACTCCGGGCAGGCCTCTTCCATGGGGGTTTCGTACTGGGCCATGCACTCGGAGCACTCCATGTGGACGTTGGGCACGTCGCCGTACCGTTCCTTGATCTCCTCCTCGCTCAGGGTGGTCATCTGGCTGCACCCGCATTGGGGGCAGGCGGTCTTGATCTGAAAGCGTTTCTCGGTCATGGTTTCTCTCCGCATGGATGGTTAATGTCGATTCTCGGTTTACACGGATAGCAGCCGGTCGAGAGCCTCGGGGGTCAGGAGCCCCGATTCCTCGGCCGCCCGCCGGACGCTGATCCCCGTTTGATGGGCCGTTTTGGCCAGATCGGCGGCCCGGTCGTAGCCGATCTCCGGGATCAGGTGAGCCGCCAGGGAAAGGCTCTGCTCGATCATCATCGCGCACCGCTCCCGGTTGGCGGTGATTCCCCAGACACACTTGTCGGCCAGCGCGGCGGCGGCTGAAGTCAACAGATCGATGGACCCCAGAAGGTTCCGGGCGATCACCGGGATGGCGACGTTGAGCTCGAAATTGCCGGATGCCCCGGCAAAGGCGATGGCCGCGTCATTGCCCACCACCTCGGCCGCCACTTGAAGGACCACTTCGGGGATCACCGGGTTGACCTTGCCGGGCATGATCGATGATCCGGGCTGAAGGGGCGGGAGATCGATCTCCCCGATCCCGCACCGGGGTCCCGACGCGAGCCAGCGGAGGTCGTTGGCGATCTTGGTCAGGCTCACCGCCACCGTTTTCAACGCTCCGCTGAGACAGACGGCCGCGTCCCGAGCCGCCTGAGCCTCGAAGTGGTTGACGGCCTCACGGAACCCGATCCCGGTCTCGTCGGCAAGAATCCGAATGACCCGCTCGGCAAAGCCGGGCCGGGCGTTCAACCCCGTGCCCACCGCCGTGCCGCCCAGAGCCAGCTCTTCAAGGCCGGCGGCCGCGGCCGTCACCCGGGAAATCCCGAGCTCGACCTGCCGGGCATACCCCGAAAATTCATCCCCGAGGGTCATGGGCACCGCGTCCTGGAGATGGGTCCGGCCGATCTTTTTCACATCCGAAAAGGCCTCCGTCCGGTCGGCCAGCGCCGCCTGAAGCCCCGACAGCGCGGGGATCAACCGGTCCGTCACCGCCACCGCCGCGGCCACGTGGAGAGCCGTCGGGACCGTATCGTTGCTCGACTGGCCCGCGTTGACGTGATCGTTGGGATGGACCGGAGACCGGCCGCCGGGAGTGCCCGTGAGAATCTCGTTGGCCCGGCCGGCGATCACCTCGTTGACGTTCATGTTGGACGAGGTGCCCGATCCGGTCTGAAAGACGTCCACCAGGAGCTGATCGTCGTGCTTGCCGTCAGCCACCTCGCCGGCCGCCGTCTCGATGGCCTCCGCCAACCGAGCGTCAAGAACCCCCAGCCCGGCGTTGACCCGGGCGGCGGATCGCTTGATCCGGGCCAGAGCCCGGCCCAGGGCCAGAGGCATGGGCTCGCCGCTGATGGGAAAGTTCTCCACCGCCCGCCGGGTCTGGGCACCGTAATAGGCATTTTCGGGGACCTGAACAGCCCCCATGGAATCGGATTCTTGTCGATATCTCATGGACCCGCGCCTTTGGATTCAGGTCAAACAACCGCCCTTATACCAGAAAGCCGACGAGCCGTAAAGAGGCGGAGAATTCGTTCATCACGGGAGCGGCATCCCTTACCCTTTGGCATTTCTATCTGATATGTCCTCCGGCAAGACGGAGTTGACGGAATCCGCCCCGTCGTTTAAACAGGTGATATTCGATAATGCCGGACGCCGGCGATGCCCGTGCGTCGAATCCCCGTAACCCGCCGTCCCCCCGGCATCGAGACGGCCCTTTCCGAAATAGAGAAAACGTCATGTTGATCGATATGCACAACCACACCACCGTTGCTTCACCTTGCAGCGCGCTGACCCCGGTGGAGCTCATCGAAACCGCCCGGACCCTCGGACTAGACGCCATCTGCGTTACCGACCATCAGTGGATCAAGGGGGCCAACGCCGCTCAGCGGACCGGCCAGCGGCTCGGCTTCCCCGTCTTCCGGGGCGTCGAAGCCCGGACCGACCTGGGCGACATGCTCATCTACGGCTACTACGAGGACGTCGCCGAGGATATCGCCCTGGAATCCCTCTGCCCCACCGTCCACCGGGCCGGGGGCCTGATCTTTGCCGCTCATCCCTTCCACCTCTCCGGCGGGTGGAACCTCTATTCCGCCTTCCGGCACCGGGGCCGGGACCTCGCCCGGGAGTGGGACAAGATCCCGATCCTCCGGGAGCTTGACGGCATCGAGGTGATCAACGGCGGCGCATCGGTTCAGGCCAACGCCCATGCCCGGGACCTCGCCGACCGCCTCGGCATCCCCGGCATCGGCGGCAGCGACGCCCACCACTCAGACGGCATCGGCCTGGCCGCCACCGAATTCCCCGAGCCCATCACCTCCGACGAGGAGCTTGTGGAGGCCCTCCGCCAGGGCCGGTTCGAGGCGGTGTATCT
>CAZWGY010000332.1:0-5462 GCA_964633575.1 uncultured Desulfobacteraceae bacterium | reverse complement strand
CGGAGACGCACAGGCGGGACGCCCGCGTTCCCAGGGCGGACACACAGGTTCGCCCCTACAACATGCGGGCGGACACACAGGCCCGCCCCTACATTCTCATCCCTCAGATAAGGTCTTCTGGCGGAGATGTAAAGGCGGGGGGGCCGGGATGCCCCCGGTCCACGCCGGGGCGCGGCCGGGAGCATCGCCGGTGGGGGCGGCGTCTAACCGATGAGGCAGGGATTCCGGGCCGCGGCGGTCTCGTCCAGCCGGGTCACCTTGGCGCGGGTGGGGGCGTTGTGGAGGAGATCCGGGTTTTCCTCGGCTTCCTTTGCGATGGCCTTCATGGCGGCAATGAACCGGTCGAGGTCCTCCTTGCACTCCGTCTCGGTGGGCTCGATCATGATGGACCCGTTGACCACCAGCGGGAAGTAAACCGTCGGCGGATGGAAGCCGTAATCCATGAGGCGCTTGGCCACGTCCAGCGTCATGATCTTATGAACCTGCTGGTGCTTGTCCGTGAAGACGCACTCGTGCATACAGGGCCGGTCATAAGGCAGGTGATAGGTGTCCTTGAGCTGCTCCTTGATGTAGTTGGCGTTGAGGACCGCCAGTTGGCTCACCTCCTTTAGGGCATCGCCCATGGTGAGGACGTAGCTGTAAGCCTTGATGAGGACGCCGAAGTTCCCGTAGAACCCGTGGACCTTGCCCACCGATTCGGGGAAGTCGTCGGAGAAGGCGTAGCGGTCGCCGGTCTTGACCACCCGGGGGACCGGCAGGAAGGGGGCCAGCTTTTCCGAGACGCAGACCGGCCCGGCTCCGGGCCCGCCGCCGCCGTGGGGGGTGGAAAAGGTCTTGTGGAGGTTCAGGTGAAGGACGTCCACCCCGGTCCGGCCCATGTCCACGATCCCCATGATGGCGTTCATGTTGGCACCGTCACAATAGATCAGGCCGCCCCGGTCGTGGACGAGGTCGGCGATCTCCCGGATGTTTTCCTCGAAGAGCCCCAAGGTGTTGGGGTTGGTGACCATGATCCCGGCGGTGTCCTCATCCATGACCGCCGCGACGTCTTCGGGGGAGAGGACCCCGTCGGCGTTGGATTTCACCGGCACCGGGGTGAACCCGCAGAGGGTGACGGATGCCGGGTTGGTTCCGTGGGCCGT
This sequence comes from uncultured Desulfobacteraceae bacterium, assembly GCA_964633575.1. Classification (GTDB taxonomy): domain Bacteria; phylum Desulfobacterota; class Desulfobacteria; order Desulfobacterales; family JAABSP01; genus CAYNGG01. Next base: position 4,320 of record CAZWGY010000332.1, on the reverse strand, counting down.
GTCCGGGATGATGATCTTGGTCCGGGGCCGGCCGAGGTGCTGGTGGTAGGCGTGGAAGAGGAGCATCCCGGTCAGCTCGCCATGGGCTCCGGCGGCCGGCTGGAGGCTGGCCGCCTCCATCCCCGTGATCTCGGTCAGAAACCGTTCGAGGTCGTACATCATCCGGAGAGCGCCCTGGGTGAGGTCGGTGGGGAGCATCGGGTGAGCCGCCGCGAATCCGGGAAGGGCCGCCTGCCGCTCGTTGGTCTTGGGGTTGTATTTCATGGTGCAGGACCCCAGCGGATAGGTGCCGGTGTCCACGCCGAAGTTCCACTGGGACAGGCGGGTGAAGTGGCGGACCACGTCCACCTCGCTCAAGTCGGGGAAATCCGGGCCGTCGCCGGCGAGCGACGGGTCGAGGGGGGCTTCGGGGACCTCCCGGCGGGGGAGACTGTACGCCCGTCTGCCCGACCTGCCCTTTTCCCACAATAGGGGCTCATTGAGGACGAGGCCGGTTGTGCCCTGTATGTCGGTCATGATGTCACCTCCCGGACCAGAGTATCCAGGTCCTCCTTGGTGAGCGTCTCGGTGACGCACAGCAGGTAGTGGTGGGCCAGCGCCGGATAATAGGGAGCCAGCGGCAGGCCGGCCACGATCCCCTTGTCCAGCAGAGCCCGGTGGGTCGCTTCGAACCCGTCGGGAAACCGGGCCACGAACTCGTTGAAGGTCGGCGGGGAAAAGGGGATTTCGACCCCGGCCGCCTTCAATGCCCCTTTCAGGTATTCGGCGCCGTCGTAATTCAACCGGGCCAGGTCCCGGATGCCGGCCCCGCCCAGGGTCGCCATGTACATGGCCGAGGTGGTGGCGCAGAGGCCCTGGTTGGAGCAGATGTTGGAAGTGGCCTTTTCCCGGCGGATGTGCTGCTCCCGGGTGGCCAGGGTGAGGACGAAGCCGCGCTCGCCGTTCCGGTCGGTGGTCTCTCCGATAAGCCGGCCCGGCATGTTCCGGAGAAATGCCTTTTTGGCGGAAAACATCCCCAGGCCGGGGCCGCCGAAGGATTTGGGAATTCCGAAGCTCTGGCCCTCGCCGCAGGCGATGTCAGCCCCCTGGGAGCCGGGGTTCCGGTAGAGGCCGTATGCCAGCGGTTCGCTGAAGCCGGTGACCAACAGAGCCCCGGCGTCGTGAGCCGCCCGGGCCGCGTCGGCCGGGTTTTCGATGCAGCCGAAGAAGTTGGGGGACTGGACCGCCACGGCGGCCAGGTCGGAAATATCCCCCAGCCCGGAAAGGTCGGTCCGGCCGTCGGCCCACGGCAGCTCCACCACCTTATAACCGGTGGGGCGGAAATAAGTGTCCACCACCCGCCGGTAGTTGGGATGGACCAGGCTCGAGACGGCCACGGTGGTCTTCTTGCCCCGGGCCACCCGGATGGCCATGAGGAGGGCTTCGGCCAGAGCCGATCCGCCGTCGTACATCGAGGCGTTGGTCACGTCCATGCCCAGAAGGCGGGCGGTGAGGGTCTGGTACTCGAAGATGGCCTGGAGCGTCCCCTGGCTGATCTCGGGCTGGTAGGGAGTGTAGGCGGTGGAAAATTCCGACCGGCCCAGGAGATAGGAGACGCAGGCGGGAATATAATGGTCATAGGAGCCGGCCCCGAGAAACACCTTATACTGAGTGGAGGCCGCGTTCAGCCGGGCCAGCTCGTCCATAAGCCCGTTGAGCTCCCATTCAGTGAGAGGCTCGGGCAGCCGGAGGGGGGCTTCGCGCCGGCAGGCGGACGGCACCGTCGTGAAGAGGGCGTCTAAATCGGGAGCGCCCACGGCCGCCAGCATCTCGGCGATGTCGTCCGGAGTGTGAGGTAGATAGCGCATCTTGACTCATCCTTTCAGCTTGGCGACGTAGGCCTCCTTGTTTAGAAGCCCGTCGTATTCAGCCGGGTCCTCCGGCGTGATTTCGATCATCCAGCCGCCGTCATAAGGCGATTCGTTCACCTGCTCGGGCGCGTCCTCGAGGGCCGTGTTGATGGCCGCCACCTCGCCGGATATGGGCATGAAAAGCTCGGAGACGGCCTTGACCGACTCCACCGTCCCGAACTCATCCCCCTTTCCGAAGACCTCGCCGGGCTGGGGGAGCTCGACGAAGACGATGTCGCCCAACTGGTCCTGGGCATAATCGGTGATCCCGATCCGCACCGTCTCGCCGCTCCGCCTGGCCCACTCGTGGCTCTCCGCGAACCGCATATCATCTGGAAAATGGAGCTCACTGATCTCTTTCATTACTGCCTCCTTGTCGTTGGGTTACCGCATGTCTCTCAGAGGGCGGCGGGCGGTGCGGTCCGGACGGATATCGTCCGCGATGACGACTCGAATCTTACGCCGCTGGTCCCTGAGCGTGACTTCCCGGCCGGCGGCCAGGGGTCGATCCACTTTCACGAATCCGCAGCACAGACCCCGGGGCGTAAATCCCGCCGGGCGGTCCGGGCTGGCGATGCTGAATATCCGGCCGTCCACCCGGCCGATCCCCATGTCCGAGACGCAGGTGAGGACGCCGCCGATGGTCCCCCCGTCGTCATCGTCAACGGCCGTCTCCGGGGTGACGGCGACCTTCCGGAGGTCATTTCCCACAAAGGGGCGGGTAAAGGATTGCCCCCGGGCCGCCAGGAGAGCGTCGGCGCCGATGAACTCCTTGGTGAACCCGGTTCCGTCATCCAAAAAGGGCAACGCGAAGGGCCAGGGGTGGTCGATGAACGGCCAGTGGCCGATGTCCTGGTGGGAGAGCGGCAGGACGGCTCCGGCCCGGAGCGAGTCCCTCGCCGCCAGGCCGCAGGGCATAAGGCCGACATCCTCCCCGGCGTCGATGATCCGCTCCCAGATCCCGACGATCCGGTCCGGGTCGGTGAAAATTTCAAACCCGAATTCCCCGGTGTAGCCCGTCCGCGACAGAAGGATGGGCGTCCCGTCGGCCAGCCGGACATCATCCGTGGGCGACTTCATCCCGAGAGCCTCGCAGCCGCCCTTGAAGGCGAAATACGGGAGCGACTCGAAGACCGGGTCGGCCGACGAGAGCAGAGGAGCGATGATCCGGGCCGCCGCCGGCCCCTGGAGATCGATCTTCCCGAGGCGGTCGGTGAGGTCCGTCACGGTGACCGACCGGCCCCCGGCGTGATCCCGAAGGTGGGCCGCGATGGGGCCGCCCATGCCCGCGTTGACCACCACCATGTATTGGCCCTCGTCAAAAAAATAGACAATGGCGTCGTCGATAACCCCGCCGTCAGGGCCGAGAAAGGCCCCGTAAACACAGCGGCCGGGAAATTGAGCCCGCTTGGACGGGCCGATGCACCGGTCCAGGTCCTGGGTAAAGCACCGCTGAAGCAGGTCCCGGGCGTCGGGACCGGTGATGGTGACAACCGCCATGTGACTGGTGTCAAAAAGCCCGGCCGCCGTGAGCACCGCCAGGTGCTCCCCCTTGGCCGACGAATACCACAAAGGCATGTCGTAGCCCCCGAACTCGGCCATATTGGCCCCTCGGGCCGTGTGCCAGGCGTGCAACGGTGTGGTCCGCGTCCCCTCGGTCATGCCAACCCCCTTTGTTTTGGATTCGTGCCGGCCCGTAGGGGCGCACGGCCGTGCGCCCCTACAGAATATAAGGCACCTTCAAATTGTAATTCTTGTAAATGACGAAGGTCTCCACCGACTGGACCTCTTTGATTTGCGCCACCTCCTCGGTGTAAAACTCGAGAAGGCCGAACCCCTTTTTCAGGAGCACCACGAGGATCAGGTCATAGCGGCCCGTCACGACGCTGACGGAAACCACACCCTCCAGTCGGCTGAGCTTCTCGCCGATGCCCACCAGGTCCATGGTCTTGAGCTTGACGCCCACGTAAACCGTGAGATGCCCGGGGAGCTTTTCCGGGTTGACGAGGCCGATGATGTCCAGGACCCCTTCCCGGTGGAGTTTGTTGAAACGGGAACGAACGGTATTTTCCGTAATGTCAAGATCTTCAGCGATCTTGTTAAAGGATTTGCGGCCGTCTTTGAGGTGGCGGATGATGGCGAGATGGGTCTTGTCGAGCTTCATATATCCCCACTGCAACGGCGTTTGAGTGATGATACAACAGCGGTATGACCGGCCGCTAAAACATCTTTAGCGTTTCATTGATGGATTTGTCAATATCTTTTTTTAAAAATGATCTTTTCGTCAAAATGAAGGGCAAAGTTTTCGTAAACGGACATTCCGGTCCCGACGGTCAAACCGCTGACCCCCTCTTACGCCCCCCGCTTCAGTGGATTGACAAACGCCCCGGAATCGGCCATTTTGACGATGACATCGAAGACGGATGCCCAC
>CAZWGY010000331.1:0-5466 GCA_964633575.1 uncultured Desulfobacteraceae bacterium | reverse complement strand
TTTTGTCGGGAAGACGACCAGTGAGCCGTCTCGACCCGGGTCGTCGTCGGAATCGGCCCCTGGAGCCGGGTGATGGGGATGGCGCCGCCGACGAGCATGTCGCCGTTGCCCATGAGCATTTCAGCGCCCGGCTCATCGAGAACGATCTGGCTGTTGGATGAGGTGGTGACTTTGAGGGCGATCTTAAGCTGAAGGTTGGCCTTGATCAGGGGGGTGATGACCTTGGAATCGGGCCGCTGGGTGCTCAGCAGGAGATGAAACCCCGCCGCCCGGCCTTTCTGGCAGAGCCTTTGGATCAGGGTTTCGGTTTCTTTTTGGAGGGTTTTGTCGATCAGGAGGTCGGCGTACTCGTCGATGAAAATCACGTGGTGCGGAAGCGGCGTCTCCCGCCGGTTGAATTCGGTGATGTCAATCACGGCCAGTTGAGCGAACTGGTGGTACCGGGCTTCCATCTCCTCGACCAGCCGGTTCAGGGCATCCATGGCCGGGGCGATATCCAGGATCGGCGGGCCGTCGAGGTGGGGAATCGACCCGAGATCGGTAAAGCTGACCCGTTTCGGATCGATCAGGGTGAACCGGACCCGTTCCGGGGCCGCGTTCATGGCCATCCCGAGCAGGGCGGACCGGAGGCAGACCGACTTTCCGCTGCCGGCCGTGCCGGCGATCAGGATGGAGGTCATGGTCGGCAGCGTCAGGTCGGCCCAGAGGACCCCGCCGTCCACCGCCATGCCCAGGGGAAAGGCTACCGCCGATTCCGGCCGTTGAGCGGCGCCCGCTTCCCAGAGCGCTTCGAGGGTCAGGGGCCGGACCGAGGACCGGGGGATGTCGATGCCCAGATATCCCGCTTGAGCCCGGATCAGCGGCGGGACGGCCAGAGCCAGCTCGATCTGAAGGTCTTCGGCCCGGTTCATGATCTTTTTGACCGTCGCCCCTTTTCCAACCCGTGGCTTGACCTTGAGCCGGATCAGGCGCGGCCCGCATACATAGCCCTCGGGCCGGACCGGCAGCTTGAGCGATGTCAGCGTCGATATCACCTGCTTCATGGCGGCCTCAGCCGCTTCCGCGTCAGCGCCGGGGCTGGGAGGTGGCGTCCGGTCAATGCCTTCTCCGGTGGTTTTGTCCCGCCGTGTCCCCCAATCCGCGTCACACCGTCGGGCAAACGGACAGACCTCGCACAGCGCCGGGTCCTGGGGAAGCGGGAGCCGGACCCCGCCCCGTTGCTCCACACCCCGGAGAACCTCGCGGACCGTTCGGAACAGGCCGATCAGGTGGCGCTCGATCCCATCGAAGCGTTGCGCCGGATAGTCCGCGACCGGATCGGGGTCTTCGAGGTACAAAACGACGCAGCGGGGCGTGATGCCGGTTTCCCGGCGGATCAGCCAGCCATAGAGGGCCACCTGGATGAAGTCCTCGTCTTCGTGGGATGGCCGGTACCCCTTGAGCTCCACCACGATCGCCTCGTTGGCGGACCGGTCCATCAGAAGCGTGTCAAACGCCCCGCTGACTTCGATGACCGTCTCCTCATCAACCCGAAACGCGGAGCGCATCCGTTGCTCCGGCCGGCCGAACAGCTCGGCCGGGCCGGCCTGAATCCGGTCCGGATTCCTGAAGTGGCGTTTCTTCAGAAACCCGGCAAGATACCGGCTCCAGTGGATCACCCCGTGAGCCAGGGCCATCACCTGATCGCTGCTCAGGGAATGGGCGGTTTTGACCAGCACGGGATCAAGGACATGCTCCTTGAGGATCGCCTGGAGCCGTTCGTCAAAATCCGACGGCTGATTGGCGAGTAACCCGGCAATCGCCTGTGTCAGCGGCGTCTGTTTCCCGGCGGCCAGATCCTGATGGAAGGGCCGGGCAATCCGGTTGTGAAAAATCTTCCCCGGAAAGCTCCCGTCGCCCTTCAGCCCGACCCGCCAGGCGCCCCGCCGGCCGATCCGGTGATAGGCCAACAGACGTGGACAGCGATGACACAAATGGATCTCCGTGACACTCGCGTGCTCCATGGCGTTAACAGTTCCTCAGGCTGACCAGAACCCCATCCCGGGCCTGGAAAATATTGAACCGGTCCTTTTGCTCCCCGAGAATGCTCAGCAAGCGGTCAAGGCTGATCTCCACGCCCACCCGCTCGGCCACCTTCCGGGCCAGCAGATCGGCTTTCATCATCTTCGGAGGCGCGGCGGTCAGGACCTCGATGGATGCCTCGACCCATCTCGACGACTCAAGGGGCGGCTCCGGCTCCGGCCCTGTATCCGTATCCGGCCCGGTTCCGTTCGATGGCTTTACCGGGCGCCCGCCGGCCAGACCCTCATCGATCTCCGATAGAACCGGGCTGAGGCGATTGCCGGGACCGACGCTGATGAAGGCGTCGAGATGGGACCGTTCGAGGGGCACGCCGCTTTCGTCGGAGATGTCCCCGGAGCGGAGATCCTGTTCGAGAAAAGCCAGGGTGTAGAGGCAGGCGCGGGCTTCCTCGTTGAGGAAGATGGCGGTGCCGCCGCCTGCTTTGAGCGCCGTCAGCCGCTTATTGCTCTCTTTCCAACGTTCGGGTCCGGGAAACGGACAGCGGCCGTCGCGGACGTAAAGGGCCCGGCCCTCGGGATGGGACTTCAGATGGTCAATGCCCCGGCGCAGGCTCGCCGACACCGATTTATGATGCAGCTCCACATCCACCATGACGACCGCCGGCGCGGTTTGCCCATCAGCAAGGGTCAGATCGGCGGTCAGGGCGATGTACTTCCGGGATTTCGAGGTCTCCGCGACGCGCCGGACCGAGTAGGGCCCATCCGGGGGCCGATTGGCGAGATAGAGCTTCAGGCCCAGGGCCAGCCGGTCCCGGTCGGGCCGATACTGGTCCATGTTGGCCAGGATCGTCTCATACCATGCGTGATAGGCCGCTTTGAGGATCTCGGCCTCGGTTTTCGGCGCCGGCACGGTGTCGAAAAGAATCTGGTGCAGGAGTCGATTGGCCCGGCTGATCACCTGACGAGGATGCATCTCCGCCGCGTTCAGCATCGATTCAAGCGCTGACTTATGCCGGGGGTGGAAGGGGTATAGGGGGTCGGGCCGGTCCATCCCCTCGAGGGCATGGTCCAGCCGGGAGCGGATCAACGCCATCGCCTGATCCCGGCTGCATCCGGCAAGATCATGCTTGTTGGCCTCCAGCCGGCTCCGGCAGTAGTCATCCAGCTTTCCCACAAACCCATCCTCCCAGTCGGCGCCCCGGAAAAAGGCAAGGGGAAGCATGGCCGAGCAAGTGTCGCCGAGGAAAAATATCATCCGCTGAAACGTCGTAATCTGGTCCGGCGTGCTCAGGTTTTCAAGCTGATCGAAGAAGACCACAAGGGGAGTGCCGTATCGGGCCAGCATCCGGTCGAAGGATGTGAGAATTTCCCTGGCCTCGTCCTCCAGCGCCGATTCTGATGCCTGGGAGCGGTCCGGCACGCCGAGCCGCTTCAAGGCATCGCTGTCGATTACCCGGCCCATGAGCCACTGGACGGCATCGGGCCGATGCGACGGATGGAGGCAATAGTGGAGCATCGCCGTCAAGAAGCCGCGATGGAAAGCGGGGTCGATTTCCAGAAAGTGTTTAGCGGCAAAACTGATCAGCTTCTTTTTCGACTGGGCCGGGTGGAATTGGGTAGAGAGGATCGCTAAGGGATTCCGTTGGAGCTGGGCGCACTTCTTCCGATACTTGTCATCCGAAATCCCGTCGGTCAACCGGCTGAAGGCCTCGCACCCCATCCGGGCGGCCAGCCGGTCCAACGCGCTGCTGGAATGGCTCCCGATCTTCATCTGGAGGTTGACCACGATCTCCCGAAGCAGATACCGGAATCCTCCGTGAGGGTCGATAAAGGGGCGGAGATAGGCGGTGTGACAGGGCACTTCCCCGTTGGTTCCCGCGTCGATCAACCGGGCGATCAGATGCGTTTTCCCGACTCCGGTTTCCCCCACCACCATGCCGGCGACATTCAGGCCCGGGCTCCGCTGTTTCTGGGCGATCAGGCCGAGAATTCCGTTGAATGCCGTGTCACCGAGCCCCGGCACGTCGGGATAGCGGTCCTTGCGAGGGTCTCCCGCAACCCCCGACGCAAACGGATTGTGACGTCGAAGCCTGTCGAGAATGTCGTCGGCGGCGGTCATATCTCCTTTCTCCAGCTTACCGTCAGGTAGAGATCCCCGAACTCATCCTGGTACGAGTCGGTCACTTCGTCCGCGGTCAAAGCGCCCGGATTGCCGGGATGAGCCGCAACATAGCCCTCGGAGATCATCCGTCTCAAGATCCGGTCGAACTCATCCCGGGACCATCCGAGATGCCGACGGATTTTATAGATATAGACATAGTTGCCGCCCCGGCCGACCGCGTCATACGCCTGTTTGACCCGACGGATGAGCGATGTCTCCTCGGCAATCGGCCGATCCGACTGATCGGGAACGCCGGCCGCCTTCGGCCCTCCCCCGGTTGCGGGAAAGATGGCCGGGCGTTGATCAGCGCTGATCTTGATCTGGATTCGCCACTCGTCGGAAAGCGCATTGAGATGGGTCCGTAACTCCTCTGTTTTCAACGGAAACAGAGCGTTCATCTGCTTGAAGGTCTTGCCGGGGGCCCGTCGGACCTGATCGGCTAAAGCGTCTCTAACCGGCGCGTTCAGCAGGAAAACCGAACCGCTGTACCGGTGAAATCGAAGCGATCCCGGAAGCTCGCCGAGCGCCGCCTGGATCGTCGCCATATTGGCGCTCAGGGTCACTCCGAGTTGTTTCCGATCGCCGGCGGGAATGATTTTGATCAGCTCCTTCAGCCTTAGAAAGCTTCGATTGCTTTTCGCAAAGGCCTGCTCAACAATCCGGGATACCATCGCCCGGTGATCCATATCCGTCATTATTCTGCTCCCGTTTTTGTGTAGGCACGGCACGTGTTCTAATTCGTGTGATTCGTGGTTAAATAAATTCTACTTTTTTCGTGTTTTTTGTGTATTTCGTGGTTTAAATTCGTTTTCATGCACCGGGGTGATCGCCGTGGCATGCGATCATGAAGGTTTATACATCTTTTTGAATATCCGCTGTTGCTCAACAAGACCACTTGGGCGATTTATTCTGTTCTCATAAGCATATTGAAGCATTTCGTCTAAAAGGATTCGATTCTTCTCATAGTAATCGTATGCTTGTAGCTCTTTCCGTTTAATGCTTTTCAAGGATAATGCTGCTGTTTGCCATGTTTTTACCCATTTTCTTTTTTGCTGCTGAATATCCATTACTCATCAATTCCTTCAAAAGAGCGACAAGCTCAGTCGACCCGGCGGATGGATAGGAAAGCATCCGTCGGCTGGAGCGTTTGGTTGTGTGCCGGGCACGGCACGTGTTCTAAAGGGTGCGCCTTTGCGCACGAATCAACGCCGATAGGAAGTCCCTGATTCAGTCCCGCTTCCAGCCCACCAGAGTGGCGGTGGTTAGAGCGTAATCGGGGGGGAA
>CAZWGY010000330.1:0-5480 GCA_964633575.1 uncultured Desulfobacteraceae bacterium | reverse complement strand
TCCACATTTCTGATCATTCTCGGCATCGTGGTGGTGATCACCCTTATTGCGGTGGTCTTCGCCGTTTACGATGCGTGGTCCCTATGGTTCCAGGCACTCATTGCCGGAGCCCCGGTCAACCCGTTCCGGGTGGCGATCATGCGGATGCGGAAGGTCGATGCCAAGCTGATCCTGGCGACCAAGATCAAGGCGGCCCACTCCCGTGTCCGGGTTCGGACGGCCCAACTGGAGGCCCACTTTCTGGCCGGGGGAGACGTCAAGCTGGTGATGGACGCCAAGATCAAGGCGTCCCAGGCCGGGATCTACATCGATCTGGGCTTTCTGGAGGCTCACCATCTGGCCGGCGGGAATGTCGATCTGGTGGTCGATTCCAAGATCCTGGCGGAAAAAGCCGGCCTGGACATCAGCGTCGATTTTCTCGGCGCCCACAACCTGGCCCAGGGGAACGTCAAAGACATGGTGGAGGCGATGATCATCGCCAGAAAGGCGGATATTCCGCTTACCTTCGAACGGGCGGCGGCCATCGACCTGGCCGGACGCAACATCTTGCAGGCGGTCCAGATGACGGTCCAGCCCAAGGTGATCAAGACTGAAAGGGTCACCGCCATGGCCCGGAACGGCATCGAGCTGACCGCCATGGCCCGGGTGACGGTCCAGATGGACCTCGATCACCTGGTGGGCGGTGCCGGCGAGGAGACGATTCTCGGCCGGGTGGGCCAGGGGATCGTCTCGGCCATCGGCTCCGCCGAATCCCACAAAGACGTCATCGGTGATCCCAAAAGCATCGCCACCCGAATTCCCAAGGACGAATTGCAGAAAGACACCGCCTTTTACGTCCTCTCGGTGGACATCGCCGACATCGATGTCGGACGGAACATCGGCGCCAAACACGAGGTGCAGCGGGCCGAGGCCGAGACCAAGATCGCCCAGGCCCAGGCCGAAAAGCGTGAGCAGGAGATGCGGGTCCGGATTCTGGAGATGCGGGCCAAGGTGGTGGAGGCCGAGGCCAAGGTCCCCCTGGCCATGTCCACGGCCCTCAAAAAAGGAAAGCTCGGGGTCATGGACTACTACCGGATGAAGAACCTGAACGCGGATATCGATATGCGGAACGCCTTTGCCAAATCGGGCAAGACGAGCGAGGAAGATGGCGATGAAGAAGACAACTCCTGACGCGGAGAAACCATAATGGAACACCGGTTGATCCAGGACATTCTCCGGTTTCTGGAGACGGTGATGCGGCAGCCGCCGGAGACCCAGCGCCAGATTCTGGTCCTGCTCAAAAAACACTTCGACAACTTTAAAACCGAGCTTTTCCAGATGGCCGAGGGCGACGGAAAGGGGACAAAGCGCAACGTCCGGGGCCGGAAAAAGGATGCGGACCTGAGCGGGTCAAACATCATCGAGGAGTACATGCTCCATGAACTCTACTCTCCGCCCGTTTCGGAGCGGGGTTCCAGGGATGAAGAGGGGCTGCTCTAAAGGCCTGGCCTTCGGCCTGGTGGCCTGGTTCACCCTGGCCGTCGGCGTCGGAGCCCAGGAGATCCCGCCGGATTGCCGGGAGCGGCTGGAGGCCGAACGGCCACGGCGGGGCACGGCCCCCATCTCCCGGCTCGGCGACTGCGTTTACGACTTTCTGGCCTTTATCGACGGGGCCGGGCGCCTGAAGACCCGGACCGAGGACGGTCTGGCCAAGACCGGGGACACCTTTTTCGAGCACTACCTGAGATCCTTCGAAAAGTGGACCCGGGAGCGGCTCCGGGACGCCGAGCCGGAATGGACCCCCTTTGCCCGCCGGCGGGTCGAGAGAAAACTAGCCGAAGCCGTCCGGGCCGAGCGGATTCGGGTAAGCCGCTTTATCGAGCTCCAGCGGGAGCGACGGCGGTATTATGTCAATTCGGCATGGATCACCTTTGCCCTAGACGGCGGATACGACTTCGACAAAGGGACCTATTCCATCCAGGCAACCCTGACCACCGACGAAACCGCGGACGTCTTTTTCGGGCGGTGCGAGCTGAAGGTCATGACGCTGACCCATCGATTCGAGATGGCCGTGGACGAATCGACGGCCGAGCGGATCGCCTTGAAGCCGGATGACAAGCGGATCGACCTGGACGGCCCGATCTACGTTTACCCGCATGTCCAGGGGGTTTACGCCCCATCCTGGCTCTTTAACGACCTGCGGTACGAGGCTTATGTCCGGTTCTGGATGGGAGATGACTTCCGTGACGAGCTGGAGCGGCGGATGGAGCGGTTTCTGTTGTCGCCCTGATCAGTCGCCCACGTTAGCGCAAACCCCCTCGTCGAGGGTCCCGGCATCCCGGCAGAGGCGGAGCAGCAGGTCCGTAAACGACGGCGCGAATTCAGACGCCCCCTCCCGGTCGCCGGCGTTCCAGACCTCGGCAACATCCCTCAGCCAGACCAGCTCCTGATGCTGGTCATCAAAATAGGCCCGCTGCTCCCGGAGATAGGTCCGGTCCGGCGGGCGGAGATCGTCGAGCCGCCCGGCGAGGTCGGTGATCCGCCAGACGTCGATGATGTCCTTCATTTCCATCTGGTTGAGGACCTCCTTGACCAGATCGATCATCGCATACTGAAGACACCGGGTGCTCACCAGGGCGAGCAGGGCGTCCAGCTCGGCCTGGTAGATGGGACGGCTGGAGAGATAGGGCAAAAGGTCATCGTGGGAATCGGGGTCGATCTCCAACTGGTCCTTGAGAAGCCGGTAGAGCGGGGTCACCTCCGGCGGCCAGGCATTGGGGACGGTTTCGAAGATGTACCGAGCCTCGACCTCATCGATGACGGCCACCCAGATTCGCCGCCGGGTCTCGGCCGACGGAACGCCGAAGATCTCCTTCAGGGTCGTTTCCACCGGGAACCGCCGGTTTTCAACACCCCGCTGAAGCGAATCGATGGCGTCGGCGATCTCCCCCCGAAGCCGGTAGTAGGCCCAGTAGTCGAGCCGTTTTTCGGCAAGCCGGCTTTGGATCAGGATAAACGGGATCGCATCTCCGGCCAGGGCGTCGATCTCGTTGGGAACCACCGCCCGGACGAGCCCCTCGGTCTCCGGATTGGCCGTCATCTCCATGACCGCCCTGACAACCTGACCGGCCAGGTATTGCCGGGCCATGAGCGCATAGAGCGGGTCATCCACGTCGATAAAGCGGTTCGACCGGAGGGCGGCGCGGATGGCGCTCAGCCGGTCCGAAAAATCCCGGGCAATGGTGATCTCGATGTCCAGGTCCCGCCAGGACCGGACAAAGGCGATCTCCGCGTTAAGCTTCTCGCCATAGCCCGCCTCCGTCCACCATGGCTCATCCTTTACCGACGGGACCGCCTCGGAAAAAGCCTGAAGCGATTCCAGGATCTTCAGCCGATCCTTGCTGACGTCAAGGCGGGAATGAAAGGTCCGTTGAAGGGTCTTGCGGTAGCGGTTCCGAAGGTCGCCGAACTCCCTGTCCAGCCCGCCCAAATAGGTCAGCCAGTGGAGCCAGTAGAGCTTCCGGACGTCATATTCCTCAAGGGTGACCCCCTCGGCCGCCAGAGCGTTTCGGAGATCAGCGACATAAGGGGATTCCCGGGACTGGAGGAAAAAGTAGCCGGCGGCAAAGAGGCCCAAGAGCAGGCCGAGGACCCCCACGGCAATGGATGCCACGATGGCCACCTTCCGGATCAGGGCACGGCGGCGGGCTTTTTTTTCCTGAGCTTCTTTTTCCCGGAGCTTCATGTCACCCCCGTCCGCTTAAATCGCCTTTTGTGTTGGACTGCTGTTGTCATCGGCGATACGGGGCCTTCCAGATGTTTTTCAACGCCTCGGACAGGTTTTTACTCACGTCCTTGTAAACCCTGGACGTGACGATATCCTTGTAGTCCTTGGTGAAGAGGGCCGCGATGGTCATGGGGTCGAGTTCACCGAGGCGTTGTCGGATGACGTCCAAGGTTTCATGCTTGAGCTCGTGGACCTTGGTTTCATGATAGACCTCCGGGCAGATGGCCGCCAGAATATGGGGGGAGTCCTTAAGTATCTGTTCCACTCCGGCAATCCCTTCGGAGCGATGGGCATTGATCAAGCTAAGGATCGCATAGCCCTTGAAGTCCCCGTTTTTAAGGCCTTCAGCAATTTTCAGATCGATCTCCGTCATGCTTTCTTTTAATTTGTGACGGTTCACCTCGGCGTTGATAATGGCTTCTTGGATCCTCTTTTCTTTTTGCTTGTTTAAAACTTTGATATCTCTATCCACATTCCATCCGCGCTGGTCCAAATCAATTCGGCGCTTGGCCATATCCATTTCTTTTTGGTGAAAGTCAGCACCGAGAGATTTCTGCCGTTCTTCATCCTCGATGATAAAGCCCTCCTCCCGATCAATCATATCGCCCTCGTATTGGAAATGGCCGAGGTGGATGTCGATGCTCTCCGGGTCCAGGAACCTCAGCAGGTAGTTGTTCTCGCCCGAACTGACCAGCCGTTTTCGGGCCCCTTCAACGAGGTTGTAAATGCCTTCCGTGTCGTGATCGACAATTTCCTCGATGATGACGGACAGGGCGCCCTGTTCGGGGATCGGATCGTTTCCGCCGGGGTAGAGCTGGATGAGCTTGGCGTGGCGCGGATCGATTTCCCGCTCGGCCTCATTATCTAGCTTGAGCATCCTTAATTTGTGGATGTCGATCACCGACTTGCCGAGGACGTCATCCTCGCTAACCCCCCGGTTGACCCCCAGGTACTCCCGGATGAACTTGAAATGGGTCCGGTAGTGCTCGGTCAAATGCTCCCTGAGCCGTTCCCTGAAAACGGCGCGGTCGAGCTTGAGGTTGATGCACCCTTCCACCACCAGGCTGGCGAGCCGGGGCTCGCTTCGAATCCGCCGGGTCGCGGCCGACACATCGAGGAATCGGCTGAAGACGTTGTGGAGAAGGTCCTCCAATTCCCGCTTGAGATACACGAGCAGAGGGAGTCGATTTTTCTGGACGCCGGAGACCTCCTTCTGCTTGACGTCCCCGTCCTCGGAGATCGTGATCTCGTTTCCAGTTATAAGCGGCCAGATGGAGAAGACCACGTCGAATCCCTGCCGCATGAGCCCCCGGCAGATCGCTTGGAGTAGCGGCTTGTCCCTTCCCTCGACCAATTGGGTGGTGAAATACTTCCATGCCCGCTCCTCAGTGGGGTCGGTCGCCTGGAGCCGGGCGATCTCCCGGATAAACGCCCGCTTGTCGTCGGAAAGCCCCTGCGGCTCCGCATAGTCAAACGCATCGGCGATGATGCCATTTAGCATTTTCTTGATCTTCTCATCACGTTCTTTGTTGGGCATGTGAGTTTTTATTTGCTCTTCTACAATTTTTTTGGCTTTGGGCATGAAAAGGTCCATGACCTTGATGAGGTAGATGATCTCCATGAGCGAGGCGTCGCGTTCGCCATAGATTCCGTTTATAAGGACCGTGACCGGATCTAAGATATTGAAATGAATGATCAGCCCGCTTTCCCGGGA
>CAZWGY010000329.1:0-5486 GCA_964633575.1 uncultured Desulfobacteraceae bacterium | reverse complement strand
CCCATAACCCATAACCCATAACCCATAACCCATAACCCATAACCCATAGCCCATAGCCCATAACCCATAACCTATAACCTATAACCTATAACCTATAACCCATAACCCATAACCCATAACCCATAGCCCATAACCCATAACCTAATAGCCATAGCCCACCACCATGCAGTATCAAAAGCAGATGATCATCACGGCCTTTAAGATCCGTCCCGGCGAAGAGCTGGTTACCGGTCTCCTGCTGCTCCACTCGTTTTTCGTGGGAATCGCCCTGATCTTCTTCGAGACCGCCGCCTACGCCCTCTTCCTGAAGGCATTCCCGGCCACGACCCTGCCGACCGTTTACATCGGCGCCGCCTTTGCGGTCACCGCCGCCGGGTTTGTTTACGATCAGCTCGAATCCCGGATCGCCTTCAAGGATCTCCTCAACGGGACCCTGGTCTTTTTCGCCGTCTCCGTGATCCTCTTTTATTTAGCAACCCAGTGGCTCACCTCCAACTGGGTATTCATGGGGCTGCTCATCTGGCAGCAGGTCCTGGCGGCGCTTCTGGGGATCGAGCTCTGGGGGCTGGCCGGCCACCTGTTGAACGTCCGTCAGGGCAAACGGCTCTT
Source organism: uncultured Desulfobacteraceae bacterium (assembly GCA_964633575.1). Lineage (GTDB taxonomy): Bacteria > Desulfobacterota > Desulfobacteria > Desulfobacterales > JAABSP01 > CAYNGG01. The sequence continues at coordinate 4,877 of CAZWGY010000329.1, read as the reverse complement.
CGGACTCATCGGCACCGGGGAGATCGTTGCCGGAGCCCTGGGCGGCTTCTCCATCCCCCTGCTGATCCGGGGGGCTTTGACCACGCCCCAGATGCTCCTCGTCTCGGCCATCGGCATCCTGGGATGTATCCTCGTCCTGCGGCACATCACCCGGTCCTTCCACCACGAATTCGCCTTCCAGGCACAGGAGGAACGGCTGGCACCCCAGAAGCCTTCACGGGACCGGCTCAACCCTTTCAAGGATCGTTACCTTCTGCTGGTCTTCGGGTTTGCCGTCTTTTCCGTCTTCGGCTACTACCTGATCGACTATGTTTTCTACGGTAAGGTGGAATCGGCCTTTGCTTCGGATGAAGCCCGGATCGCCTCTTTTCTCGGAGTCTTTTTCGCGGTTCTGAGCATCCTGAGCCTCATCGGCAACGCCTTTGTCCCATCCCGGTTCATGGCCCGGTACGGACTCCGGTTCGGGGTTCTGGCCGTCCCGGTTCTCGTGGCCGTCTTCGCCGGGGTCTCGGTGTTCGCGGAAACCCTCTGGGGCGGGGAGGCCAGAATCTGGCTTTTCTTCCCCCTGATCGCCGCCACCAAGCTCTTCGACGAGGTCGCTCGGAACGCTATCGGGGAGCCGTCCCTGCGGATTCTCTACCAGCCCTTTCCGGCCGGCCAGCGGCTCAGGGTCCAGACGGTCCTCGAGTCGATGGTGGAGCCCCTCGCCGGAGCCGCCGTGGGCGGGGCCATTCTCCTGATCATCGCTTATGCCGGGCCGTCTTCAACCACCATCCTCATCGCCGCTCTGATCGTCCTGGCCGGGTGGATCGTTCTCTCCACTTTTCTTTTCCGGGAATACACCGCCGTCCTGAATAAGGCTCTGAGCCGGCGGACCAGCATCGATTTGTCCAACTTTCTCCAGGACGCCAAAAGCCAGGAGCTGCTCAAGCAGCGACTGACCGCCAGCTCCGTGCCCGGGGAGGTCATCTATTGCTTGAACCTCCTGGAGGAGCTGGAGCATGAGGACCTGGACCACTATCTGATTCAGCTTTTGTCCCATCCCGCGCCCGCTGTGAGAATTCACGTCCTCTCCCGGATCGAAATCCTCGGGGTGAGCCCGGCGTCCGAGGGGCTGGCGGCCATCCATCGTCTCCTGGTCCAGGAATCCGACCCCAAGGTCCGGGGAAACGCTCTGATCGCCTTGAGCGCGGTGGCCGGAGCCGACGCCTTCGAGGAAGTGGCCCCCCTCCTCGACGAGACCGACCCGGAGATCCGGAAAGGGGCGATCATCGGCCTGATCCGCTATGCCGGGATCGAGGGGCTTTTGTCGGCCGGCCGGAGCCTGAACACCCTCATGGATTCGAGCTCCCCCCGGGACCGCCGGCTGGGGGCGGAGATCCTCGGGGAGATGGGCACGTCGAGCTTTTATCGCCCGTTGCTCAAGCTCCTGGACGACGATTCCCCTGAGGTCCAGCGGGCCGCGGTGGTCGCCTCGGGCCGGCTCAAGAACCCCAAGCTCCTGCCTCCGCTGATGGAGAAGCTCGCCGACCCGGTGGTCCGGAGCGCCGCTTCATCGGCCATCATCGCCCTGGGCGAGCCGATTCTTCCCGAGCTGGCCGCCGCCTTCGACCGGGAGTCGGTCTCGATGGACGTCAAAATCCGGATCATGCGGATTCTCGGGCGGATCGGGGGCAAGGAAGCCATCGGGATTCTCCGGAGCAAAATTGACGCCGAGGAGGACATCCGGAACCACATCCTCGGGGCGCTCGTGTCTTCGGGGTACCAGGCGTCGGGGCGAGAGATCCCCCGGATGTACGAACGAATCCGCCGCGAGGTGGAAGACGCCACCTGGGCATTGGCCACCCTCGTGGATGTCGGCGAGTACGGCGAGATCGGGGAGCTCCGGGAAGCCCTCCACCGGGAAATCGACAAAAACCGGAAGCGGATTTTCCAGCTTCTGGCCATCATCTATCCCCGGGACACGATTCTCAACGCCCAGGCCAACCTTCAGGGCCGGTCCTCGGATAAAGCCGCCTATTCACTGGAGATCCTCGACAACACCGTTTCCCCGGACATCAAGGTGCTGATCTTTCCGCTCCTGGAGGCGATGGATCCCGGTATGCGTCTCTCCCGCCTTCGGGAGCACTTTCCCCAGGAGCGCGTGAGCCAGCACGAGCGGATCAAGGAGATCCTTGGCCGCTCCGGGCAGTCCACTTCGTCCTGGACCAAGGCGATGGCCCTGTTCACCGTGGGCCGGATCGCCACCATGGAATTCTACGACGTGGTGATCTCCAGCCTGAGCGACCCTGACGCCATCGTCCGGGAGACGGCGGTCTGGACCCTGGGATGCCTCAACCCCAACGACCTTCCCGACCGGCTCCGGCGCCTGACCCGGGACCGTTCTCCCCGGGTGGCCCGGTTCGCCCGCTTTGTCATCAACACCGCCGGTTTTGCCAGTATCCCCATGAGCCATGGGTACCTCACCCGCTCCGGACGGTACACCGTGGACCTGTTCAAAAACATCCTGGACGACGAGGGGGAGCGTCGGGTCCGTCGCTGCCGGGCCGCCAATATCCTCGCCCGGTTCACCGGTGCGGCGGCCCGGAGGGCCTTGATGAGCGGTCTGACCATCTCCGATAAGATCGTCCGGACGGCGGTCCTCGACGCCCTGATCAAGGGGAAATTCGAGATCAGCCATCGGTCTCGTGGTGAGCTGTTGACTCTTTTGCGGATCGAAATCCACGACGCCCGCCGAGTGGTCCGGAGCATCGCCACTCTGATGGCCGGTCCCCACGCCGAGCGGCTGATCCAATCCCTGAACAGCGAGATCCATCGCACCCGGAGCCGGATTCTTTCCATCCTCTCCCTGCTGACCGACTCGGGCGGGGAACTGGAATCGGTGTTTTACTGGTACATCCACCAGGGGGCTCAGACGGTTCCGGAGCCGGTTCATAAGGCTTTAATGGGGCTGATCGAAGAAATCCCGGACGAGGAGGGTATGCGGACGCACATCCGGGCGCTTTTCCAGTATCGTCATTTCGACGGCCTTCGGAAGCTCACGGCGGTCCGGAAAGCACTCCACACCCCGGATCGGGTCCGCCAGGAGCTGTCCGATATCGCCTTTGGCTCGTCGGTCTTCACCCTTTCGTGGTCCCGGATCTGCGCCCTGGAGATGATCGTTCGACTGGGGCTCGACGATTTGGTGAGCCGGGTGGTCGCCAACCTCGAGGACCCCGACGACATCGTCCGGGCCACGTCCACCTGGGCCTTATGGAAGCTCAACCCCGACGTCTATGCCAAGCACGCCCGGCGCCTGCGGGGAGATCCAAGCCCGATCGTTTCCCGAACCGCCCGCCAGCTTGATGAAGGTGCCCCCGGAGAGGTGGTTTCGGAGGCGTTCTCCCAGGCCGGCAGCTTGTAATGAAAGGATACAGCGGATGCGGCTGACCATCGAAAAAGTCCTGATCTTGAAAGCGGTGGAGATCTTTTCCGCCACCCCCGAGGAAGATCTCATCGAGGTGGCCTCCATTGTTGAAGAGCTGGATGTGAAAAAAGGGGAGGATGTCGTTGTCAAGGGGGACATCGGCACCTCATTGTATATTATTGTGGAAGGGGCCATGCAGGTCCACGACAACGGGCGTGAAATCGCCATTCTGGGGAAAAACGAGGTGTTCGGCGAGCTGGCGGCCCTCGATCCCGAACCCCGGATGGCCACGGTGACCGCCATGGATGACTCCCAGCTCTTCCGCCTGGACCAGGGGCCGCTCTACGATCTTATGGCCGAGCACATCGAGGTGGTCCGGGGCATCACCCGGGTCCTGTGCCAGCGTCTCCGGAAGGGGAGCGGTCCCGCCGCCCCCGAAGCTCCGCCGGAGCCGTAAGCCGTCCCACCACGACCGCCCACCCGTCTTCCTCGGCCGAGTCCACCATTGTCCACCGCGCCGCGCTCCCGCCCTCACCGGAGGTGGTCATCGCCCGCATCACCAGCTCCCGGTTTTCGGCAATGATCCCCGACCCCACGAAAATCCCTCCCGGCCGCGGGAGTCGGGGCAGGGCGGGGAGCAGTTCGAGAATTACTTCGGTGAGGATGTTGGCCACCATCAGGTCGAACCCCCCGGCCGGCGGGGTCACCCCGTCGGCCAGATTGCCATTGGCCACGGTGAACCGGCTGGGATCAACTCCGTTCCGACGAAGGTTCTCCGCGGCAATGCCAACGGCCACGGGGTCCGAATCAATTCCCACCAGTTGACCGGCGCCGAATTTGGCGGCGGCGATCAACAGAATCCCCGATCCCGTGCCGATATCGAGAACCGCGTCCCCCGGCGTGATGTAGGCCCGAAGCATCCGAATACACAAGGCGGTGGTGGGATGGGTGCCGGTCCCAAAGGCCATGCCGGGGTCGATCTCGATGACGGTTTCGCCGGGACCGGGCCGGTAATCCCGCCAGGTGGGCTTGACCACCACCCTCTCGTCGATCCGCTGAGGGTGGAAATGGGCCTTCCAGGCATGAGCCCAGTCCGACTCGGCCACCGGCCGTCGGGTCACCCGGGTCCGGATGCCGGTCCGTCTCGACAGGGCCTCCAAACGTTCATGCAATGTTTCGAACGGCGGGTCCGGCGGCACGGGAAAGTAAGCGATGACGGCGGGCGTCCGGGGCCCGGCGTCGGCATCTTCGCCCCATCCCTCGATTGGAGCCTCGAACAAATCCCGGCCCTCGAACGCCACCCCTTTAACCCCGAGCTCGTAGAGGCAGTCAGCCACCAGCTCGGCGGCCAGCGCCGGGTCATCAGCTTCCAGGGTCACCTTCACCTCGATCCAGCCATGGTTTTTGATTTTTGATTTGTCGTGAAAATACATGCGCCAGTGCTCCAACTGGGTTATAGGCTATAGGCTAT
>CAZWGY010000328.1:0-5498 GCA_964633575.1 uncultured Desulfobacteraceae bacterium | reverse complement strand
GATCAACAGGCGGTCAGGAGCATGAAGCAGTGGGAGAACCGGGCGCTTTCCGGGATGAAGCAGAGAATCCGCCGGCCGGGGGTCAGCCGTCCCGAATGGAAGAGCTCCTCGAGGATGATGAAAATGGCCGCCGACCCGGTGTTCCCTTTCTCCGTCAGGTTGGTGAACCACCGGGCCTCGGGGACCTCAAACCCGATCCGGGCCATCTCATCCATGAACTTCGGCCGAAAGTAGGCTGATGAGTAGTGGGGGAGAAACCAGTCCACCGACTCCGGCTCCAGCCCGTGCTTGTCCGCGGCCCGGCGGAGAGCCCAGCCCATGGTCCGGACGATCTCCCGATCCAGGAGCCGGATGTCCTGCCGGACGCAGAACCGGTAGGGGGCCTGGCCGGGGTCGATCTCGTCGATTGCCCGCCAACCGGTAACCGACCCGTCCCCGTTTTTCACTCCCCCGCCGTACATGCAGGTTTCGAGCTGCCCCGCGTAGGAGACGGTCTCGATCCAGTCCACCCGGAGCGCGGCCCGGTCCGGAGGGCGGTCCCGGACCACGTAGGCCGCTCCGGCGCCGTCGGAGAGCATCCATCTGAGAAAGTCGGCGTCAAAGGCTTTGATGGGCCGGTTTTCCAGAGCCGGGTCATCGGCGAGAAACGGGACGAAAAACGGAGCCCGCATAAAGGAGCCGGAAAGCTCCGACCCGGTAGCCACCGCGTTGACCGACTCCCCGGCGGCCACGCTTAAGCAGGCATGTTTAAGGGCGTTCATCCCGGAGATGCAGATCCCCGACATCGAGACCGCCTCGCACTCGGGAACGCCAAGCTCGCCCAGGACCATCAGGCCGTGGCCGGGAAAGAGGAGGTCGGGGCTGGTGGTCCCGCAGCAGAGGCACTCGATCTCCGACACCGAAAAGTCCGGGTGAGGGCAGAGCCGGCGGACCGCTTCGGCGGTGAGCTGAGCGTTGGTGTGGGTCAGCCGGCCGGTGGCCGGGTCAATGGCGTAATACCGGCTTTTGATTCCGTTGTTTTTCAGGACGATCCGTCGGGTCTTGGATGAGACGTGGTTGATCCGTCCCAGGACCGATTCGATCTCGTCGTTGCCCACCGGGTGGTTGGGCAGAAACGCGGCCAGGTCGGTGATATAGGCATCCATTAGCTTGGGTTTGTCGGTTGATGGCCACGGGCCAGACACCGGCCGAGCAGCCCGGAATAAGCCTCGTAAAAGGCCCGCTCGGGCAGCCGGGTGGGGACCACGGCGTTGGTAAATGTGTAATAGTCGAGGTCGGTAACCGTGATCCGGTCCCGAAGCCGGCGAAACAGGGGGGTGCCGGGAAGCGGGGTCAGCACCGCCGGAATGGGCAGGTCGATGTTCATTTCCCCGATATACCGCTCCAACTGATCGAAGTCGGCTTCGGCATAATCCGGTGAGACGATGAAGTCGCCGATGATCCGGATGCCGAGCCCTTTGAGGATCTCCACCGCCCGGTGGTTGGTGGCCGTGTCGCAGCCCTTGCCCAAACTCCGGAGCCCGTCGTCGGAGATCTCCTCGAACCCGATGACCGCCGCCGCCAGCCCGGCTTGTCGCCAGAGATCGAAGAGCTCCGGGTGACGGACCACCGTGTCCGACCGGACGTCGGCCACGATCCGCTTGTCGAGCCCGGCATTCAGGAGCCGCCGGGCCAGGGCCTCGGCCTGAACCGGGTCGCCGAAGGTGTTGGCGTCGGCCAGGCGGATGGCCGGGACCTCGCCCAGCAGCCCGATGTCCCGGACCACGGCTTCGGGGGAATGAGGCAGATACCGGCCGCCGGTGACCGACGGCACGCAGCAGAAGGTGCAGTGGTGAGTGCAGCCATGGGCCGAGACCACGTACCCGGTCTTCCCCCCGACCCCGGTCATGACATACTGATCCCGGTGAGCGGCCACCAGATCGTAGCGGGGGGCCCGGTCATCGACCAGATCGGCGGTGCTGAACCGGCGAGGGGTCCATTCCATCTCTCCGCCCGGCCGGGTCCGGGCCACGCCCGGGATCGCCCCGGGATCACCGCCGGTCTCCAGGGCCGACACCAGCTCCGCGAACGACGCCTTTCCCAACCCCACCACCACATAGTCAACGGCCGGATGGTTGAAAAAGGGCGGGTCGGCCGAAGCGTGATGCCCGCCCACGGCCACCGTCGCGTCGGTTCGGGTCCGGACCGTTTCGGCGATCTTTAAAACCGCGTTGGCCTCGCAGGTCATCCCGGTGATTCCAACGAGGTCCGGAACGAGATCGGCCAGCTCGGCCTCCAGGGAGTCGGGCCGGACCTTGAGGTCGGCGATCCGGACCAGATGATCCGGCAGGTTCCCGGCGAGGACCTCCAGGGCCAGCGGCTCGCCCCGGAAGATCAGCTTGACGGTCTCGATCCCGTATTCTTCCTCGGGGATGCTCCGCCCGCTGTTCGGGGGGTTGATCAGCAGAATGTTCATGTCCCATCCATTGTGATTAGACATCCGGGGTTTTCAAAACGTTGAAAACCCCGGAGGTCTCATCTGATTCCATCCATCGTCATCGGTTGGCTCTAAATGACCCCAACACAAAGAATGGGACTATAAATCAATTCGGCGGGGCGGGCAAGGGGGGATGGCGAATGTCTTGGAGACGCTGTTATGGCCACGGCAATTCTCGATCGGCTGTTTGATTACCGTCACGGGATTCACCTCAGTGGGGATCGCTTCAGGCTTCGATAAAAGCGGATGTCGGGGTGGTGGACGTGGAGGGGCGGCCGGGCGTCTATCCGGTTGAGCACAGTCCGGCCGGAATGATGATCAGGACCGCCGATTAGAACAACACGAAGCATTGATTCAGGGTGAACCAATGCTTCGTGTTGTCGGCGGGTCAATTGTTGACGCCCCTTGACACGCCGGGGCGCTCAGACCACCCGGAAAGCGTGGGTGTCGCGGTCGTCTTTCCAGCTTTTCTGAACGATGATTTCCTTTGAGAGGTCCACCCAGCGCATCACCTGCTTGATCTTGTCCCGCTCGGCATCTCCAAGCGCCATCCGCATAAACCCCTGCTCCCCCCAGCTCACCTCGTCGAGCAGCCTCAGATCGCGGTCGGTCCCCAGCCGGCCCATGCCCCGGAGGATGATCTTGAGGTGCTGAAGGAGGCTGACAAGCTGATTCCGGCTGTCCCGGAACCGGTACATTTCCGATCCCGAATTTCCGTAAACCTTGACCGCGCTCCGCAAGACCTCCCCGGCGGTTTGGCCTCCGACCAGGGACAGGAAAATTACCACCTCCCGCTCCAATGAAAGGAGATACCGCAACGGCAGGGGCTGAGCATCGTTGGTCCGGGCCGCCCCCAAGGCCCAGGCGATCTGCTCCCGGATGGTCTCGATCTTTTTTATAAACCGCAATCGGTTGGAATCGATTACCCGGGAGACCGCCTCGGAAATCTCCTTGTCCACGCCTTCCTTGACCAGCAAGACCTCCTCGGGCGTGATCTCGATATCGAGGTTGAGCTCCTTGTTGTACTTCCGGATCAAAAGGTTGGACAACATCAGGGCGTTTCGGTCCGAAAAGCCGATTGCCGCGGGGATTTTCAGAAAGTCGGTCATCAGGGTGCTGATGGCCTTTTTGGGCTGCTTCATCTCCGAAATCAGGAGCTGAAGGGAATTTAAAAAGGCGACCCGGTCGTTCCGGTGGAAGGTCTCCTTGAGATAATGCCACATGAACTCGAAGATCTTCCGCTCGTACTGGACAAACTGAGGGATGTTCCGCTCAAAAGACTTCCGGATAAAGTGGCCGTCCGAATCGAAACATTCCTGGAGCAGCCCCACGATTCCCCGGGCATCCTTCACCGAGATGCTGAAATCACGGGCGAGCGCCGCGTAGTCAGCGTCGCTGAAGTCATCTCCTCCCCGCATGATGTTCCGGATCTTATGCCGGAGGACCGCCCGGCCCTGAGCTACCGAAAAGACCTTCGAGACCTTGGGATGAATTGTCCCCATCGCCTCCCCGTTCTCATCGAGGATGCTCCGGCCGTCGGTTTCCAACGCAATCAGGACCTTGTCCCGAGACTGCTCCAGCTTCCCCATCAGGTTCGGGAGCACAATCGATTCGATCCGGTGACCCTCCGGCTCGGCCTCGGCGACTTCCAGGATCTCACTGACCAGAGCCAGCCGCTCCCCGAGCTGACCGGCGTTTAGCCGCCGATAATCCCGGCCGTTGACGCTTTTGATGATCCGGGCCGCGTGGGGCGGGGATTTTCCGAAATGGGTCATCACAAACGAAATGATCGGGTCGTCCGATGCTTCGGTCGCCACCGGTTTGGGGGCCGGACGGGAATTGGATTTTGCCGGCGGGGCCGCGGGTTCCTCCGCCAGATCATTTTCTTCGGCCGCCGAATCATCTGCATATCCGTCCGGAGCCCCACCGCCCTGGATATGGCCCTCACGGCCGTCGACGACCACTTTCTGCCCCCGGCCGACCATCCGCCATTGGATGTTGTTGACCTCGATGGGCGGCCGGATCAGCCGCCGCTTCAGGGACTGAACGGCAAAAACCGCGTCGTACACGGTGGCGAATTTATCGCCCCCGGCACTCTTCATCCAGGAGTCCACCTTCTGGACCATCTCCTTCGCCTTTCGCGGGGAGAGATCGTTCAATCCCGCCAGCATCGTCAGGTTCGGGTCGGGTTGGCCCTTCTCATCCCGGATCAGCGGCAACGTCACCTCCCGGCCGTCCTTTTTAAAGGTGATCGGGCTGCTCATCTGGAAGGCCTGGTTGTACCGGGCGAAAATGCTCAACACAATCCGAATATGCTCCAACTCCCTGGACCGATCCTCGCCCTCGGGCAACCGCATGTGAAGGGTGTTGATCCCCTGAGTCGAAAAGACGTCAAACGCCTTGACCAGCCGCTTGGCCACGTGGCTGAGCCGAATCCCCCGGCGCTTGACCATGGCGTTGGCAATCCCCGTATCCACGATCACATTGCCGAAGACCACCACGTAATCGGTCTTCCCGGTCATGTCGGCCGACCCGGTAAACCCCCGGTATCGAACCAGCACCGTCCCCTCATGCTCCGCCAGGGCGGAAAGCTGAGTAAGGACCTGAACCAGCTCCTCAAAAGAGTCCTTTTTGCTCCGGACCCCATCCAGAAGGTGAGCATCCTGAAGATAAACGCTCACCAGATGGACCAGTTCGATGAGCTTCAGCCGGTACTCATCCTCGGCTTCCTCGGACAGCTCGGTGGCCGCCGCCGTGGCCATGGGCCCGTCGTCCGGCAAGACATCGCCTAGCTCCTGGAACAGCCGTTCCGCATCGTTGTCGAGTATGTCACTCATGATTCATCCGCCATTGTCCGTTGCCCCGTCATCCTTCCTATCGATCCCTTTACAACTATCTTTCAAGCTACCAGAGTTTAAATGAAAAAGCAACGGAATGAAAGATCCGCCGGCACCTCCTCAAATACGCGGACCGGGAGCAGCACCATTTTGGGGTGTAGCGGCGGACACACAGGTCCGCCCCT
>CAZWGY010000327.1:0-5519 GCA_964633575.1 uncultured Desulfobacteraceae bacterium | reverse complement strand
CCCCTTCAACCGGGGGGTTCCGAATTCTCGGCCCCGGTCCCCGGCCGAGGTCAGGATGTTGTAATTGGCCCGATCCGGGTCCGTTCCGGGTTGTCCTTCTTCCGGAAACCACCAGCCGTAGGCGGCCAGGACCACCCCCGGCCGGATTCGATCGGTGAGTCGGGCCGTCTGGCGAATCCGCCCCCAACGGGTTTCGATGGTCATCATCTCGCCGTCCCGGACCCCCCACGCCGCCGCCGTCTCCGGGTGGATTCGGGCCGTCGGCCGGGGGCTTTTCGCCCGAAGGCGATCCACCCACCGGTAGCTCGAATGAAGATAATGGGGGTCCTTGGCGGCGGTCAGGATGAGCGGATAGTCCGGGTCGGTCGGCGGGACTTCTCCCCGGGGCAGCGCCGGCAGTCCGAACCGGTCCGCCCGGCTCAATTTCAGCTCGACCTTGCCGGATGGGGTCCGGAAGCCTTTTTTCCGGTATTTTTGGAATTGCTCCGGGCCGGTCAGGTATCCCCGCTCGGCGAAATCCGCGTAGGTCAGCCCGGCCGGTGCCACCACCGCATCCAGGAGATGTTCCGGCGCGGCGGGCCAGTCGTCCGGGTCGGTGATCATCCGGCCCAGTGCCCAGAGAATCTCCCGGTCCGGCCGGCACTCGGCCGGCGGGTCCACCACCCCGGGCCGGGCCAGGAGCACTCCGTGGCCGAGGCCGTAGTGGCCGATGTCGTCGAATTCATAACTGGTGGCCGCCGGGAGCACTACGTCGGCCAGGGCCGCGGTGGGGGTCATGAAAACATCCGAGACGGCCAGAAAGTCGAGGGCCGACAGCGCCCGGCGGGTGGATGGGGTGTCGGCCCAGGTGAGGACCGGGTTGCTACACTGGATGTAGGCTCCCCGGACCGGGTAGGGATGCCCGGTGAGCACCGCTTCCTTGAAGAGTGCCGGGGGTACGGTCATCATCCGGGGGATGGTTCCGTGGTGGGCGTGGATCATCTCCCGGCGCTTGTCCGGAATCCGGTCGGCCCGGACGAATTCCCCGAGCCCCAGGATCTTCGGCTCGTTGGCGGCGATGTTCCCGCCGGGGACGTCCAGGTTTCCACAAACCGCCATCAGGGAGATAAGGGCCCGGGCCGCGTCAAAGGCGTGAGGGGTCTGCTCGATGGGGTTGCCCCAGGCGATGGCGCCGGGCCGCGCTCCCGCGTACCACCGGGCCGTCGCCCGGACCGTCTCCGGGTCCACCCCGGTAACCGGTGCGGTGGCCTCAGGGGAAAAGTCCCGGACATGGTGAGCCAGCGCTTCGAAGCCCTCCGTCCAGGTATTCACGAAATCGGCGTCGTAGCGCCCCTCCCCGATGATCACCTCGAGAAAGGCCAGCGCCAGAACGGCGTCGGCGCCGGGGCGCACCGGAAGGTGAAAGGCGGCCCGGTCGGCCAGGGCGGTCCGTCGGGGGTCCACGACGGCCAGCTCGGTCTCCGCCCGGACCCCGTCCAACAGGAGCTTGCCCACCAGCCCTTCCTCGTGGGTGGCCATCGGGTTGCTTCCCCAGAGAATCACCCGGTGGGACGGGTGGTGGAAGTCAACCACCGGGTAGAACCCGCAGGTGTGCATCCCGGACACCTCACGAGGCGCGTGACAGACGTCCTGGACCGCCACCACGTTGGGGGAACCGAAGAGGTTGGCCAGCCGGATGAGGACGAAGTGCTCCAGCCCCTTGGGCATCCCCTGGCAGAACGCCACGGCCCGGGCCCCGTCGGCTTCCCGGATGGCGGAGAGCCGTTCGGCGATCAGCGTCAGGGCCGTCTCCCAGGAGATCGGCTCGAATCGGGCCTCGCCCCGCCGGCCGACCCGTCGCAAGGGCTGGCGGAGCCGGTCCGGGTGGTTGAGCCGACCGGCCGAGGCCAGCCCTTTGGGGCAGACAAAGCCCCGGTTCAGGTAGCCGTCGGGGTCCCCCGTAATCCGGACGATCCGGTTGTCCGTCACGCCTACCCGGAGGGAGCAGCCTCCGTGGTCCATCCGGGAACAATGGGTTTTATGCCAGGTTATGGATTCGGTCATTATGTTGTTTGAAGTTGGAAACGTGTTTCGGAGAACCATTTTGCGCTATAGTTGAGGGATTGGGCCCGAAGGCCGACGGCGGCCTCCGGGCGGGGCGCTTATGGTGGAGATCAGTTTTCGGGTGGGGCCGGAGGTGAAAACGCTGATGAAAGCTGGCCTAACAGCTCCTTCTGGTTGTCGAAAAAGGTTCGCAGGAGCTCCTGCCGGCTTTCGCTCTGGGTGTTGTTCCGCTGGACGGTCTTCAGCAGGACCTGCTGTTCCTGGATGATCTTCTGGATGGATTTCTGGACGGCGTCGGTCCCGGCGGCCACATCTGAACGGAGCTGGCCCTTTAACGCCTTCTGCCCCTTGCTGATCCGGGACAGGGTTCCATCCAGCCGGGAGATGCCCTGGGTCAGGTCGCCTTCGATGGATTGAGCAACGCCCTTGACCATCTTTTCGGTTCGCTTCGTGCTGGCGTCAAGGGTCTTTCCCATTTCGTCCATGTCCGCCTGAAGGGTCTGGCCCATCTTGTCCACGGCGCCCTGGAGCTGGGCCATGCCGGCGACCAGATCCTCGAACCGCTGGCCTTCGGCCATCCGCTGGATATTCATGGAGTTTTTGTAATTGCCCGTGCCGACCACGAGCAACAGGGCCAGAACGACCCAGATGCAGATAATGCCCAGCCAGAGCACTGTCTTGATTTCCTGAAGCGTGGCGCCATCCTCGGGGGGGCCTTGACCGGCAACGGGGTGCGAGCTCTCGCTCATGGGGGTCCTCCTTTCGCTTGGGGGGTCTTGTGTTTACGGGCTTGGACGTGCTAAAAAGTTGATCAGTGGAAATACGGGGAAATCCATCAATCAAACATCGGTATGTCGGATGACTCTAAACGAAAAGTCAATAGGATGTCAACGGAAATGTCCGGACGGTCCAAAGCGCCATCCGGCGCCGGGAGATCCGCCGGATGGCTTTTCCAGGCTGCCGGGGGTGGTGGGCAAGGTTTACGATCCCAGAGCCCTTATGCCGGCGGATAGAAAGCACAACTGTCCTGACTGTTTTTCCTGTCAGGGATGCGGCGAAGACCGCTGCCGGGTTTGCCGGGGAACGGCGGACGAACCCGGAACCGAATCGGAGGTGCCATGATATTGGACCGACTGAAGGCGGGCGTGGTCATGGGCGACGGGGGCGCCCTGTTCGAGCTGGAACGGCGGGGGTATGTCTCGGCCGGCCCCTTTACCCCGGAGGTCAACATCGATCACCCGGAGGCATTGAAGGCGGTTCAGACCGATTTCGCCCGGGCCGGGGCCGAGGTCATCCAGGCGCTTACCTATTACGCTCATGAGGAAAAGCTCCGGCGGGTGGGCAAGGCGGGCCTCCTCCGGGAGATCAACGCGGCGGCGGTTCGAATCGCCGGCGAGGTGGCTTCGGAATACGGCTGCATGGTGGCGGGGAACCTTTCCAACACCTGGGTCTATGACCCGGCCGACCCGGCGACCCGCACGGAGACCCGGCGGCAATATGACGCTCAGATCGACTACCAGAACAGCGGGGGCGAGATCGATTTCTTTATCGCCGAGACCATCGAGTATCTCGAGGAGGCCCGGATCGCCCTGGCGGCCATCCGGTCGGCCGGACTGCCGGCCATGATCACCCTCGGCTTCAAATACGCCGACCAGACCCTGGACGGGGTGGACCTCGAGGCCGCCTTTAAGCGTCTGGCCGACGACGGCGCGGAAATCCTGGGGATCAACTGCTTCCGTGACCCGCCCCGGATGCTGCCCCTGGCCCGGCGGCTGAGGAATTGTATTTCCGGATTCGTCGCCACTCAGCCGGTGGCCTACCGATGCACCGAAGACAGGCCCTATTTCCAGATCCAGAGGTTTGCCGGGCAACGGGCCTTTCCGCTGGCCCTCGACCCCCTGGTGCTCACCCGGGACGAGATGGCGGCTTACGCCGTTTCAGCCCGGGACATGGGGATCAACTACATCGGGGGCTGTTGCGGCACCGGGCCTCACCACCTCCGGGCCATGGCCGAAGCCCTCGGCCGAACCGTGCCCAACAGCCGGTATTCGCCCCACCTTGACCTCCATCCGATCATCGGCACCGATGAAAACATCCGTGAGCGTGACCGCCGGATTCTCCGTGAGCAGCGGGCGGACGCGGCCATCCGACATTTTGCCCCCGGCGATGACCCGGAGACGGGGGACTAACGGTCGGAGGTTCGCCCCTCTTCGGTGCCGGCATGGATCAGGACCTTGATCCGAAGGGCCGTCTTTTCGATGAGCCGCATGTAGTTGACCATGGCGGGCTTGGGAAAATCATAAGCCAGGGCGAGCTGGGTGAATCGGAGAATGGAGTCGAGGGCATGGGTCAGCGGGGCCACCGGGATCACCGGTCCGTCTCCGTCTCCGGATGCCACTGCCGTCCCTTCCGGCTCGAAAGAGGTGTCTCCCTCGGGACGCAGCCCGCCCCGGATGAGATAGTTCCGCAAGACCTCGTTCGGCTCCCCTTCGGACCGGATTCGCTCGACCATCCACCGGGGCAGCTTGGCGGACAGAGAGATCGGCTGCCGGGGATCCGGGGCCGCTCGGGGCGGCGGTGCCTGACGGGCCAGCTCTCGCTTGAATTCCAGATCCTGGAGGCGCTGGGTTTCCTGAGCCTCCTCCTGCCGGTATTCCAGCTCCTCCTCGAGGGCGGTCCGGAGCCCCTCGGCCATGGGGCTTAAAATGGCCAGAGCCTTTTTCTGGGTCGGCTCCAGCATGACCCCCTCGAATCGGTAGATGTCGGTTCGGACCCGGTCGATCCGCTCCCGGATCTCCTCGTCGCTCATGGACATGATCGATTCGAGCCGCCCGTCGGTCTCCTTCCAGAAGCCGTCGGCCACCGGCTCCGGGTACTCCAGATAGTAGAAATACTGGCGGATATAGGCGTGAATCTGCTTGCGGACGTCTTCGTTCATTAAGCTATTTTGCCGTTGTTGCTTTCCACCGGCCCGGCCCATCCGCCGTTAGGTCTTGGCATTGATAAATTCCTTGACCCGCTCCTGGGCCAGAGCCCGGATCTCCTCGGGCTCTTCCTCGTCCGCGGCGATCTTCTTGAGCAGGATGGGGTCCTTGAGCTTTTCCACCGCTTCCTTCCGGACCTCAAAGATGCTCTTCCCCCGGCGCTTGAGCTCACCGCGGTAGGCCATCACCGCGAAGTAGGCGCCGGCGAGCACAAAGGCGGCCGACAGGCCCATCAAGACGTATTTGCCCGGCGGCTGAGGCGAAAAGAAGTCCGCCCCCAATAGCGACAACGACAGCAGCAGAGCGCCGGACAGGGCGATAAAGAAGGCGATCAGCATCGGTAAGACGGTTTTGGCCTCGCTCATGGTCCCCTCCGTTTCAGTCGATTCCCAAGGCCCCGAACACCGGCGCCGGGGCGTTTCGAAAACGATCTGAAGAATAGCAAATCTTCAGGAAAAAGGAAACACTGGAATCGGCCGGGGGAGTGATGAG
>CAZWGY010000326.1:0-5524 GCA_964633575.1 uncultured Desulfobacteraceae bacterium | reverse complement strand
GAATGAGGGCTTGATCATCATTTCGGCCTTGCGGCGTTCAGACCTAACCCCCCTATCCCCCCTTCCCTAAAGGGAAGGGGGGAATGATCATGTCATGATTTCAGACATATCCGGCAATTGATATCACCCCCTCTCCTTTAGGGGAGGGGGCCGGGGGGAGGGGTTTGATGAGCCGGCTGGCACAAATGGCTCAAACCATGATCATGGCCCCGAATGACGGATCGCAAATAATAAGGAGAGATCAATGAAACGACTGACCATCGCCTGGAGCCTGGGAATCATCTGGATGATAGCAACGGCCGCCGCCGCCGGCGCCGACACCGGAGAGGCGGACCGGACCCTGTCCCCGTATTTCTTCGTCGAGACCGAAGACGCCTCCGTGGACCGGTTCCCGCTCCGGTCCACTTCCGTCGATGTGGACGTGAGCGGGGTGATTGCCGACGTCCGGGTGAAACAGCACTACACCAACGACGGAAGCCGTCCCATCCACGCCCGATACGTCTTTCCCGGCTCCACCCGGGCGGCGGTCCACGGGATGCGGATGACCGTGGGCGAACGGGTCGTGGTGGCCAAAATCGACGAGCGCGAAGCCGCCCGCCGGACTTTCGAAGCGGCCAAATCAGAGGGCAAGCGGGCCTCTCTTTTGGAACAAGGCCGACCCAATGTCTTCACCATGGACGTGGCCAACATCATGCCCGGCGACGCCGTGACGGTGGAGCTAAGCTACACGGAGCTTCTGGTTCCCACCGAGGGAACCTACGAATTCGTCTATCCCACGGTGGTGGGTCCCCGGTACTCGACCCTCCCCGAAGCCGACGCCCCGGCCGGCGAAGCCTGGGTCCAAAACCCCTATCTCAAATCCGGGGATGATCCCCGGACCGACTTCGACCTGTCAATAACCCTGTCCACCGGGATGCCGATCCAGGAGGCGGTCTGCCCGACCCACGCCACCGACATCACCTACGAAAGCGAGTCCCTGGCCCGGATCAAGCTCGCTCGCGACGGCGGCTTCGGCGGGGACCGGGACTTCATCCTCCGCTACCGCCTGGCCGGGCGAGCCATCGACGCCGGCCTGATGCTCTATGCGGGGGAGACGGAAAACTTCTTTCTCCTGATGGCCCAGCCGCCGGCCCGGGTCCGACCGGCCGACATCCCGGGCCGGGAGTACATCTTCGTGGTCGACGTCTCCGGCTCTATGAACGGCTTCCCCCTGAACACCGCCAAAACCCTCTTAAAAGACCTCATCGGAAGCCTCCGGCCCACCGATACCTTTAACGTGATCCTCTTTGCCGCCGGATCGAAGCTCATGGCCCCGGAATCGGTCCCGGCCACCGCCGACCAGATCGACCGGGCCATCCGGCTCCTCGACGGCCAGGACGGCGGCGGGGGCACGGAGCTCCTGTCGGCCATGCGGCGGGCCATGGCGCTCCCCCGGCAACCGGCCTATTCCCGGTCCCTGATCGTCGTCACCGACGGCTACATCCGGGCGGAACGGGACGTCTTCGCCGCCATCCAGGACCAGATGGACCGCTCCAACGTCTTCGCCTTCGGGATCGGCAGCAGCGTCAACCGGTATCTCATCGAGGGAATAGCCAAAGCCGGCCGGGGGGGACCCTTCGTGGTCACCGGTCCGACGGAAGCCCCCGACGCGGCCCGGCGGTTCCGGGACTACGTGGCCTCCCCGGTCCTCACCGGGATCGACCTGGCCTTTGACGGGTTTTCAGCTTATGATGTCGAGCCGGCTGAGGGGAAGATGCCGGATCTCTTCGCCGAACGGCCGGCGATCGTCTTCGGAAAATGGCGGGGGGAGCCAACCGGGACAATCACCCTCTCCGGCACCGCCGGCGACGGGCCTTTCCAAAAGACCATAACCGTCGCCGAAACCCGGCCCGGCACCGAAAACCGGGCGCTCCGGCACCTCTGGGCCCGGAACCGGATCTCCCGGCTCTCCGACTACAACCCCCGGAAGGAAACCGGAGAAAACCGGGCCGAGATCGTCTCCCTGGGGCTGACCTACAATCTCCTGACCGCTTACACCTCGTTTGTGGCGGTGGACGAGGAAATCGCCAACCCCGATGGCGGGGCCGAATCGGTCAAACAACCCCTTCCGCTCCCCCAGGGCGTCTCGAACCTTGCCGTGAGCGGACCGATGACCGCCGTGCCCGAGCCGGGACTCATCCTCACCGGCGGCCTTCTCCTGGCGGCCGCGGCCCTGACCCGGCGTCGAAAGGTCCGCCGGCGATGAAAGCGGCGATCCAACGGATCCGGACCCGAATCCCGGTCTTCCATGGACTCATGGCCCTGGCCGGGGCGGTCGCGCTCAAGTGGTATTATTCAGGGGCCGACGGGTCGGACCTGGCCTGGATTCTCGGCCCCACCGCCGCTCTGGTGGCGGGGCTGACCGGGATCGACTTCGTTTCGGCCGGCGGAGAGGGCTATCTGGCCCCGGCAGCCGGGGTGGTCATCGCCCCCGCCTGTGCCGGGGTCAACTTTCTGATCATCGCCTTTCTGACCGGGGCCTTTACCGGCATCCGGCCCCGGCGGCCGGCCTTCGGGGTCTTGATCAGCGCGGCCCTGATGGCCTACGGCCTGACCGTGGCGGTCAACGCGATCCGGATCATCCTGTCGATGGGGCTCTACGACGCCCCGATCTACACCGGACCGATCACCCCCGACCGGGTCCACCGGATCGGCGGGGTCCTTGTTTACTTCCCCGCCCTGTTGGCCTTCCACGCGGTCCTTTCGCGGTTCCGGAGCCGGGCGGTCGGGGACGAAGCGGGGCCGCTCCGGATTCCGGCGGCCCCCATGGCCTGGTATCTGGGGATCGCCCTGGGCGTACCAATGATCCATGCCGGTCTCCAGGGCCGGCCCATCCCCGCCGGCGAACACGCGGCGACGGTGGTCGCGGTGGCCGTCGGGATCTCGATCATCCCGGTGGCTGGCCGACGGGCTTGCCACCGGCTCCGGGAGGCGATAGAATCCCGGCGGATGTGACCATCACCAACACGGGAGAACGGCCATGAAAGCGCGGATTCTCATCGTCGAAGACGAGCCGGCCATCGCCGACACCATTCAGTACGCCCTCGAAACCGACGGGTTCGAGACCGTCTGCGCCGCTGAAGGCGGCCCGGTGCCCGATGCCGTCAGGGCGGGCGGGGTGGACCTGATCGTCCTGGACATCGGCCTCCCGGACGTAAACGGCATCGAGCTCTGCAAGGAAATCCGGAAATATTCCCCGGTCCCGATCATCTTTCTCACGGCGCGAGCCGACGAGGTGGACCGGGTGGTGGGGCTCGAGATCGGCGGGGATGACTATGTGACCAAACCCTTCAGCCCCCGGGAGCTGACCGCCCGGGTCAAGGCGGTCCTCCGCCGGACCCGGACCGGGCCGCCCGGGCCGTCGCCGTCCGCCCCGGCCTTTTCCGCCGACGAATCCCGCCGGCGGATCGACTATTTCGGGAGCCCTCTGGAGCTGTCCCGCTATGAATACAATCTCCTCAAGGTCTTCATCCGCCGGCCGGGCCATGTCTTTTCCCGGGACCGGCTCATGGACCTGGCCTGGGACGAGCCCGAGGCGAGCACCGACCGGACGGTGGACGCCCACATCAAAAACATCCGGGCCAAGCTCCGGGCCGTCCGGCCGGACCTCGACCCCATCGTTACCCACCGGGGAACCGGATACTCCCTGAAAGAGGACCTATGAGACTCGGCACCCGGATCTTCTGCTGCTACCTGGTCATCTTCGCGGTCTGCCTCTACTATCCCATGGACTGGGTGAGCCAGACCCTCCGGACCCGCTACCTCGAAGGGGTCGAAGACCCTCTGGTTGACACCGCCAATCTCCTCGCGGCCATGGCCGGACTCCAGATGGAAGCCGGAACCTTCGACCCGGAGCACTGGTACGCGGCCTTCGACCGGCTCGACAACCGGCCGTTGTCGGCCAGAATCTACCGGCTGACCAAGCACCAGGTGGATATCCGGGTTTACATCACCGATGCCGAGGGCCGAATCCGGTTCCACTCCGAGTCCCGGGAGACCATCGGCGCGGATTATTCCCAGTGGCGGGATGTGTATCTGACGCTGACCGGCCGGTACGGGGCCCGGGCCACCCTCGACGACCCGGCCGACCCCAATTCATCGGTACTCTACGTGGCCGCCCCGATCACGGTGGATGGAGCCGTCGACGGAGTCCTGACGGTGGCCAAGCCCACCACCAACATCAAGTATTTTCTCCAGAACGCCAAACCCCGGATCGTGGGGATCGGCGCCCTCTCCCTGGGAGCGGCGGTCCTCCTGAGCTTTGTGGTATCCCTTCTCCTCACCCGGCCCATCGGCCGGCTGACCCGCTACGCCGAAGACGTCCGCGACGGCAAACGCCCCGACCTCCCCCGGCTGGACGGCTCCGAGATCGGGGAGATGGGGGCGGCCTTCGAAGAGATGCGGGAGGCCCTCGAGGGCAAGCGCTACGTGGAGCGCTACGTCCAGACCCTCACCCACGAGATCAAAAGCCCCTTGTCGGCCATCCGGGGAGCGGCTGAGCTGATGGCCGAGCCCATGGACGACGAGCGGCGGGCCCGGTTTCTCACCAACATCCACACCGAAGCCCGGCGGATTCAGGAGGTGGTTGACCGGATGCTGGCCCTCTCCGCCCTGGAAAACCGGAAGCGGCTCCCCAAGACCGAACCGGTGGTCCTCTCCGCCCTCGCCGCCACCGTCATGGAAAGCAAAGCCCCCGGAATCTCCCAGAAGGGGCTGGCGGCCGAAACCCACGTCCCCCCGGACCTGACCGTCTCCGGGGAGTCTTTTCTCCTTCACCAGGCGGTCTCCAACCTGGTCCAAAACGCGGTGGATTTCAGCCCCCCGGGTGGCCGGATCACCCTGGCCGCCGAGCTGACGGACGACGAGGTCCGGATATCGGTGACCGACGAAGGGCCGGGGGTGCCCGATTACGCCCGGGAGAAAGTCTTCGACAAATTCTTCTCCCTCAAGCGGCCGGACACCGGCCGGAAGAGCACCGGCCTCGGCCTCAACTTCGTCCGGGAGGTGGCAACCCTCCACGGGGGAAGCGTCCGCCTGGAAAACCGAGCATCGGGAGGGGCGAGGGCGGTGATGGAGGTTCCGTTGAGGAGGTGATTGGGGGAGCGGCGCCCTGGGAGCGCGGGCGTCCCGCCCGCATGTTTGTGGGGCGACCCCCCGTGGCCGCCCTTGTCATGCGCCCCGGCGGCGCGTGGGGATGAATCCGCGGTATTTCTCACAATCGGCGCGTGGGGATGAATCCCCACGCTATTTCCCACAAGTCCTTACGGGACTAAGCCGGCCATTACCACCCTGGGAGCGCGGGCGTCCCGCCCGCATGTTTGTGGGGGCGGCCCCTCGTGGCCGCCCTTGTCATAAGCTGCCCTCAGTCCTCAGCTTCTAGGTCGCCCTTTCAGGGCTTATCTGGTTTGTTTTTTGCAGGTTACCAGGGCAATGCCCTGGCCTTTATCAATTCGCGCCTTCGGCGCTGCCCCAGCCCCAACGGGGC
>CAZWGY010000325.1:0-5524 GCA_964633575.1 uncultured Desulfobacteraceae bacterium | reverse complement strand
ACCATTTTCACCAGTGTCTCGACCAGGGTGTTGAGCTGTTCGGCTCCTTCCCGCAAAGCCTGAGCCGCCGCGGCCGATTCTTCGGAATTGGCCGCTACCTGCTGGGTCGAGGAATCGATGTCACCGGCGGCGGCGTTGAGCTGATCGATCCCCCGGGACTGTTCGGCGCTCGCCTGGGTGATGGTGGCCGTTTTTTCGCCGATGAGCGTGGCTGATTCGATGACGGATGCGAAATCCTGGCTTATGCTTTCAATGGCTCTCGCCGCCTGGCTCACCTGGCTGAGGGTACTGCCCAGAAGCGACTGGGTTTCGTTGGCCGCGGTGGTGGTGTTGGCGGCCAGGCGCTTGACTTCCTGGGCCACCAGAGCGAAGCCGGCCCCGGCCTCTCCGGCCCGGGCCGCCTCGACGGCGGCGTTCAGGGCCAGAAGGTTGGTCTGGAAGGCGATGTCGTCCACCGTCTTGATAATGTGGGCGATCCGGTCGCTCTCCGATTCGATCCGGGACATGCTCCGGGTCAGTTCCATGAGGGTCTTCAACGACCGTCCCGATTTTTCGATGTTTTCGATCATCAACTGCTCCGCTCCCTGAGTCAGCTCGGAGGTCTTCCGGCTCATGGCCGACATCTCTTCGAGGGAGGCGGATGTCTCTTCGACGGCGGCGGCCTGCTGGTTGGCGCTGTTGGCCAGGGACATGCTGGCCTGAGAGATCTCATCGGCGGCGGTGTGAACGTGCCGGAAGGTCTCCTGGAGGCCGATGATGGTCCGGTTGACCGGCCGGAGGATGTAGCGGCGGGTGGTCCGGGTGGCGACGGCAAGGAGGATCAGCAGCAGCGCTCCCGTAGCCAGCACCGTTCCCCAGAGGGCGTGGGTGACCTGCCGCCGGACATCCACCTGAGCGTCACTGATCCGGCGCCCGGTCTCCGCGAGAGAGCGTTCGATCCGGTTCGACAGAGCCGCCTTCCGCTCCGCCACCAGAGCCTCGATATCGTCGATGTAGAGCCCGGTCCCGATGATCCAGTCCCAGGGGGCAAAGCGCTTGACAAAGGAGAGCTTGGGCTGAGGGGTTTCAGCCCCGTACTTGGGCCAGGAGTAATCGACGAACCCCTCGCCTTCTTCCTCGCAGACCCGGACAAACTCGACAAAGAGTCGCTTGCCGTTGGGGTCCTGGTAATCGGAGAGGTCAGTCTCTTCCAAATCGGGCTTGTAAGGGTGCATGACCATCCGGTGAGACATGTCATTGATCCAGAAGTAGTCCTGGCTCTCCGGCCCGTACCGAAGGCCGCGGATGGTGGCGGCGGCGGCGGCCTTGAGCTTCTCCTCGGCGATCTCCAGGTAAATCCCCGATCCGATGATCCAGTCCCAGGGTGGGAAGTGTTTGACAAAAGAGAGCTTGGGCTGAGGGGTCTCGGCGCCGTATTTGGGCCAGTAATAATCGACGAAGCCCTCGCCCCGGGCCTCGCAGACCCGGACGAACTCGTTGAAGAGATGCTTGCCGTTGGGGTCCTGGTAGTCGGAGAGGTCGGTCCCGTCCAGCTCCGGTTTATAAGGATGCATGACCATCCGGGGGACCATATCGTTGATCCAGAAGTAGTCCTTGCCGTCCGGGCCGTATCGCAGGTTCCGAACCATATCCATGGCCCGAACTTTCCGGTCGGCCACGGTCAGGGCGTCGTCAGCGGCGGCCGCCTTCAAAACCCCGTAGGCCGTGTCCACCGCGTTTTTCAGGGGGAGCTCGAAGACCGCTTTGAGCTGCTCGGGGTCATGAGCGTCCTCATAAGCCTTTTCAAGAACGCTGAAGGCTGTCTGGACCTGGGAGCGAAGATATTCCCGCTTGCGGGAGATCAGCTCGTCCCGGTAGGCTTCGATTCGACGTTGACCTTCAACCTTCATTGCCTGGGCCTGGTCCCGTCCCAGGTCCTCGATCCGGCCCACCACCGAGTGGCCGGCCCGGTTGATCCGCACGGCGGAGAGCGTCCCGACCGCCGCCCCCAGGGCCAACAGGGATCCGGCGATCATGATCATGATTCTCATGTTGATGCTCATGGCTCACACCTTTTGATGGGGTTCTCAGCATTCCGGGTCCTGAGCGGGCGACGGCTTCCGCCGGACACGCCGCCGGTGCCGGTGTATCATTCCAGCAGCCCGGCGGGAAAAGAGGGCGTGGAGGGCAATTCAGGAGCGGGAGATGGAGATAATCTGATCGAGCTTGACCACCCGAAGCATGTCATAGACCACTGGCCGGGCGTTGATAATCTGGATCTGGCCGCCGATTTCGAACATTTCCTTGTAGAATAGCAACAGCTTTCCGATACAGGCGCTGCCCACGTAGCTGACCTCGCTGAAATCGAAGACCACCGTCTCCAGGCCGTTCCGGTCGAGAGCGAAAAACCGCCGTTTCATCTCCTCGGAGCCGGGTTCATCGAGCTTTCCCCGCGGGGTCATCACCGCCCGGCCACCTTTATCTTTCACGTTGATCTCCATTGACGGGTCCTTATCACCTGATATGATGGATCATAAAGACTTCCGAGGTTTCCAGGGTTTTTGAAACCTCTGAGGTCTATAAATCTCCGGAAGCCGACTATGCCGGCTCCCAGAGGTCCTGGCCTGAACCGGGCGCCGCCGCGTCAGCCGGGCGCGGCTGGCGGGGCATGGCCACCTGAATGGTCCGGCCTTCATCGGCCCAGCTCAAATCGCTTGAAAAATGACGAAGAAAAAAGATCCCCCGCCCCTTTTGCCGGGTTAGATACTCCCCGACGGTGGGGTCCGGGATCGTGTCGGGATCAAAGCCCTCGCCCTCGTCGATGACCGTTAGATGAAAGTCGTTGCCGAAACGCCACTGAACCGTGATCCTCTTTTCCGGAGACCTCCGGTTGCCGTGTTTGAAGGCGTTCCAGACCGTCTCCTCGATGGCTAAATAGAGTCGGTGTTCCGGTTCGGAAAAGCCCCGTTGAGCCCACTGGTCGGCAATCACCGTATAGAGGGTCGAGACCCACTCGGCCACTTCCTCATCCCCGGCGGGGCAGAGCCGGTCTTCGCCTTCGGGCCGGGTGGATTCCACCTCGATCCCCAGCAACGTGACATCGTCGCCGCTGGGGATCGGTTCCCCGGTAGCCGTCCCGTGGATGTCGCTGATCCGACGGTGGAGAGTGACGATGATTTCCGAGACCGGCATGGCCGGGTCGGCCGCCACTATGGCCGCCACCCGGTCGGCCACCTCGGCGTAAGATAGCACCCGGTCATGTCGGGCGTGAGGCATTTCGTTGAGCCCGTCGGTGAACAGGATCAACCGGTCGCCCTCGGCCAGCCGGAGATCGGCGGCCCGGTAGGCCGGGCAACCCACCCAGGCCAGGGGAACATTGGTTCCGGGCGCGTCCAGGTCCGAAATCAGGGAGACCGAGGTCCCCCGGATCAGGATAAACGGGGGATGACCGTTGGAAACATACCATAAGATCAGCGATCCATGGTGAATCTCGGCGGTGATGGCCGTGACGAAATCATCAATCTCGAACAGCGCCGTTCGCCCGATCCGCTCGTTCAGCAACGCCAGCGTCTCCTGGATGGGCAATGGGTTCTCCCGATGGATAATCGTCTGGTGAATCAGGTCGGTGGCGATGCTCCGGAGAATACAATTGACCGCATGGCCTGACTGGTCCTTGAGGCTGATGAGGGTCCGATCATCGGAAGGAGCGGAACCGGAGCTCGTCCGGACGAAGAAATGGTCCCCCCCTTCGGTAAGACATGGAATCGACAGAGCATCGACAAACAGAGCCCGGTCCCCGGGCAGCGGGATGTGGCGTGGCACGGGACCGTTGATCAGGTTCAGGATGGCTTTGGCCAGGCTGATATTGATCTCCTGCTTCCGGAGCAGTTCCGTGAGGTTCGCCTCCGCCGCCATCCGCTCCGCGATCTCCCGCTTGAGCCGGCGGTTGGTCTTTCGGAGCTCGGCGGTCCGCTGAGCCACCCGGCGCTCCAGGTCCTCACGGGCCTCCTGGAGCAGTCTCTCCGCCCTGACCTGCTCGGTGATGTCCCGGCAAAAAACGAGGACCGCCGGCCGGTTTTCCCAGAGGGTCCGCCGGTTTCCGGTCTCCAGCCAGACCGTCTCCCCCGTCTTCCGGATCAGACGATACCGACATAAGGTAGGCACCCGATCGGTCTCCCGCTGGAGCGCCTCGACGGAATCGGTCACGGGCTTTCGATCCGTTTCGGCGAGCAGCTCCGAAAATGGGCGGGCGAGAAGATCGGCCCGGGTCCGGCCGGTCATCTCGGTCATGTTTTCGTTGACAAACGTCAGTCGTCCCTCCTGATAGACAAAGATTCCGTCACTGGAGCTTTCGACGATCTCCCGGTACTTGATCTGGCTTTCCCGGAGCTGACGGGTCCGCTCCCCGAGGTCGGCTTCCAGCCGGGCCAGGCGCTGGGACGGCTCCCCGGGAGCCGGCCGCTCCTTTAGAAGATAGGCCCGTTTCATCAAGGCGTTTTGGACCGCGTGGACCAACTCCTTCCGATGAAACGGCTTCAGGATGTAGTCGAAGGCGCCGTTTTCCACGAGAGTCATCCGAAGGCTGTCCAGATTGGCATTGCCGGTAATGATAAGGACCTCGATGCCGGGATCGATCCGCTTGATCTCCTGTAACGCCGAGATCCCGTTCATCTTCGGCATCTGGATGTCCAGGACAGCCGCCTGGATGTCCCGGTCCCGGGCAATGGCCACCGCCGCCTCGCCGTTTTCGGCCGAATAGACCCGAAACCCTTCTTTCTCGAGCATCTTTTTGAGCATGAATCGGACATTGTCGTCGTCATCCGCGATGAGCACGTCGGCATCGGTGATCAAGCCGGGAATCCTCCGAAAATAGAGTTTATGCGGCCCCAGCAGCCGGGCAGCGGGACCATTAAATTGATCTTATCGTTTTGATATACTAAAATGCAATTCATTTTATAAGTGTCGATGGGAGGTGGTGATGACGCTGGGATTGAAGCGGGGAAGTGTCCGGCTGGTGACCCACCAGCCGGGGTGGGCGGCGGTCTATCGAGCGGCCGCGGCGGGGGTGGCTTCCGTGTTGGCCGGAATCCGGCCCGCCGTCCGGATCGCTCACGTGGGCGCCACGGCGGTGCCGGGCCTCCCGGCCAAGCCGATCATCGACATGGCCGTGGGGGTGGCCGACTTAGCGGTCGTCTCCGAATGCGTGGCTCCCCTGGCGGGTCTCGGCTACACCTACCTGGGGGACCGGGCGGTGCGCGGGGATCACCTCTTTGTCCGGGGGCCGGAACACCGCCGGACGGTGTATCTCCATATTGTCCACGAGGGCGGCGAGAAATGGAACGCCTACCTCCGGTTCCGGGACCGCCTTCGGGCCGATCCCGAGCTGAGAAACCGCTATGCGGCAATCAAGCGGGACCTGGCCCGCCGCCACGCCGATGACCGGCCGGCCTACACCGCCGGCAAGGCCGCGATCATCGGGGAGATCCTCGGAAGCGTTGCTCCGCATGAAAAGGGATTAAACCACGAAATACACGAAAAACACGAA
>CAZWGY010000324.1:0-5550 GCA_964633575.1 uncultured Desulfobacteraceae bacterium | reverse complement strand
CGATTTCGATTTCGATCCCGATTTCGATCCCGATTTCGATTTCGATTTCGATAACCCATCACCTATCACCCATCACCCGGTCCCTTGACTTTTCCCCGCTCGATGGGTAGGGATTGGGGAGCAAGTCCGCCGAAGACGATTCGGCGGCTTTCGGGGCCATGGAGAGGGAGATTTATGCCGAGAAAGCGGAAAAAGCCCATCAGCTTCGACGTGATGGTCAAATTTTTTCTAAAGACTTACGAAATCCCGACCAAGAAGGATCTTGACAAGATCAGCAGCCGGCTTGACCATCTGGAGCAGTTGATTTTAAAGACCGCCGGGGTGAGGCGGCGGCGCCGGAGCCAGCCGTCTGACGCTGATGTGCCCGTGACCGCGGCGGACACGGTGCTCGAGGTCATCAAGGATTTCGATGACGGCGTCGGCATCGACGAGATTCAGGCCCGGACCGGATATGATAAGAAAAAGCTCCGGAACATCATCTACCGGCTCCACGAGAGCGGCAAGATCCGCCGGAAGGAGCGGGGGGTTTACACCGCCTCCTAATGAGCCGATCCCACGGAAAGCGAGACGATTTCATGACGACCATAATTGACGACAACAACCCGGGACTCGAGGTGGGCGCCGTGGTCGAGGACTTCCGCATCGACCGGATCGCGGCCCTCGACGAAATCCACGCCGTTTACTACGAAATGACGCACATCCATACCGGTGCCCGGTACATTCACATCAGCACGGCGGACACGGAAAACACCTTCAGCGTGGCGTTAAAGACGGTCCCCACCGACTCGACGGGGGTGGCTCACATCCTGGAGCACACGGTCCTGAGCGGGTCGAAGCATTTTCCGGTCCGGGACCCCTTCTTTTCCATGCTCAAGCGGAGCCTGAGCACGTTCATGAACGCCCTGACCGCATCCGACTGGACCATGTACCCGTTTTCCACTCAGAACCGGAAGGATTTCTACAACCTGATGGACGTCTATCTCGACGCCGTCTTTCTGCCCAACCTCCACCCGCTCTCCTTTAAACAGGAGGGGCACCGTCTGGAGCCGGAGACCGGCTCGGGCGAGGACACTCGCCTGGTTTACAAGGGAGTGGTTTACAACGAGATGAAAGGGGCCATGTCTTCGCCGGACCAGGTGATGGGGCGGTATCTGATGAACGCCCTCTATCCGGACACCACCTACAGCCACAACTCCGGCGGCGATCCGGCGGTGATCCCGACGTTGACCCACGAGCAGCTTCTGGCCTTTCACCGGCATCATTATCACCCATCCAACGCCTTTTTCTACTCTTACGGGAACCTGCCGGCGCGGGATCATCTGGCCTTTATCCGGGAAAAGGTCCTGAAGGATTACGAGCGGATCGACCCCGGCACCGAGGTCCCGCCGCAGCCCCGGTGGGATGTTTCCAAAACCGTCACCTACCGGTATCCCATCGGCGAATCCGAGGACCCGGCCAAAAAGAGCCAGGTCTGCGTGGCGTGGCTGACCGCCGACATCCGGGACACCTTCGAGGTCCTGGTGCTCACGCTGTTGGAGGGGATTCTGCTGGGCAACGCCGCCTCGCCCCTCCGAAAGGCCCTGATCGACTCCGGCCTCGGGTCGTCGTTGTCCGACGGGACCGGCTATGTCCCTGATACACGGGACACTTTCTTCTCCTGCGGACTCAAGGACGTTTCGGCCGATGACGCGGACCGGATCGAGGCCATTGTTTTCGAGACGCTGGAAACCCTGGTCCGTGAGGGGATCGATCCCGGCCTGATCGAGTCGGCGATCCATCAGGTGGAGTTTCACCGCAAGGAGGTAACCAACAGCCCTTACCCTTATGGGATCAAGCTCCTGCTGTTCCTGTCGGGAAGCTGGTTCCACGGCGGGGACCCGCTCCGGAACCTGACGGTCGAGTCGGATCTCGATGCGATCCGGCGGTTGGTTTCCGAGTCGGCCTTTTTCGAGGACCGAATCCGCCGATATTTTCTGGACAACCCGCATCGGGTCCGGTTTACCCTTCTGCCGGACCCGGCCATGGACGCCGAGGAGACCCATCGGGTGGCGGCGGAGCTCGACCGGATTCAGGCCGGGATGGCGCCGTCGGAGATCGATGAGCTCAACCGGGATGCCGAATCGCTCCAGGCACTTCAGGACGCTGA
Source organism: uncultured Desulfobacteraceae bacterium (assembly GCA_964633575.1). Classification (GTDB taxonomy): domain Bacteria; phylum Desulfobacterota; class Desulfobacteria; order Desulfobacterales; family JAABSP01; genus CAYNGG01. The sequence continues at coordinate 3,404 of CAZWGY010000324.1, read as the reverse complement.
GGAAGATCTCGCCTGCCTCCCGACTCTAGCGATTTCCGACATTCCGCCGGACGTCCCGACGGTTCCCGAGACCGATGTGGACCCGGTGACCCAGGCGACTCGTTATGAGCAGCCCACATCCGGGATTTTTTACATCACCCTGGCGGCGGGGATCGGTGGCCTGCCCCGGGCTCTTCTTCCCCTGGTGCCCTTTTTCTCCTATGCCTTTTCCCGGATCGGGACGACGCGGCGGGATTATTCGGAGATGGCCCAACGGATCGACACTTACACCGGCGGTCTGGCCGCCGCCCCCCATGCCCGGACCGATCACGGCACCGACGGCGGTTGCCTGCCGTTTCTCACCCTGAACGCCAAGTGCCTGGTCCGGAATGAAAACCGGATGTTCGACATCCTTTCCGAGCTGATCACCGATCACGATCTGAGCGATTTACAGCGGCTGAAAAGCCTGTTGCTGGAATTCCGGGCCGGCCTTGAGTCGAGCGTGGTCCACAACGGCCACCGGCTGGCCCTGTCTTTGGCCTGCCGGCATTATTTCCCGGCGGAGGCCCTGTCCGAGATGTGGAACGGGGTTCATCAGCTCCTGACCATTAAATCACTCACCGAAGACCTGAGCGAAACGCCGCTCCGGCGGATTTCCGATGACCTGAAGGCGGTGGGCCGGCACCTGTTTACCCGAAACAACCTCCGGGTCGCCCTGGTGGGCGAGGCGGATGCCCTGACGGCGGCCCACTCGCCGCTGACCGGGATTCTCGAATCGTTGACCCCGGGGACGGACCACGGGTTTGTCCCGCCGGACGTGGAAGCGGACCGGAATCCGCTCCGGGAGGGTTGGTCCACCTATTCGGCGGTCTCCTTCGTGGCCGAGACCTTCGAGACGGTCCGGCTGGCTCACGAAGACGCCCCGGCCCTGGCGGTCATCTCCCGGATGCTTCGAGCCAATTACCTTCACCGGGAGATCCGGGAAAAGGGCGGGGCCTACGGCGGATTCGCGACCTACAACGCGGAAAACGGCCTGTTCGGCTACGCCTCCTATCGGGACCCCCGGATCGTCGAAACCCTGGCGGCCTTTGACGGGGTCAGGGATTTTCTCCGGTCCGGGCGGTTCGACGAGGCGGATATCCATGAAGGGGTGCTCCAGATCTGCTCCGACATCGACCGGCCCGACCCGCCGGGCCCGGCCGCCCGGAAAGCCTTTTACCGGAAACTCATCGGGCTGACCGACGAGGCGAGGCGCCAATATAAGGCCCGCCTGCTGGCCCTGGACCGGGATCGGGTGACGGCGGCGGCGGAACGGTATTTCCAGGAAGGGCGGCCCGCCGCCGTGGCGGTGATTTCAAGCGCGGATGCGCTCCAGGCAGCCAACCGGAAGCTCGCCGAGCAGCCGCTGATCCTGAACCGGATTTAGCGCCATGAACGGCACCCCATTACGAATCGCGATCATCGGCGCCGGGGCCATGGGCTCGCTCTTCGGAGCCCGACTGTCCCGGGCCGCCGAAGTAACCCTGATCGATCCCTGGACCGATCATATCCAGGCGGTAGCCGAAAACGGGCTCACCCTGGAAGGCGTGGACGGGAAAACCGAGACGGTAAAACTGGCCGCCGTGTCGGACCCCGGCCAGGTCGATGGGCCCATCGATCTCGCGGTGATCTTCACCAAATCTCATGCCACGGCCCGGGCCGCCGAGACCGCCAAAACCCTGCTTAAACCCGACGGGCTGGCCCTGACCCTCCAGAACGGGCTGGGGAACCTCCCGGTCATTGCCGAAATAGTTGGTTCGGACCGGGCCGTGGCCGGGGTGACGGCCCACGGAGCCACCGTTATCGGCCCGGGGCATATCCGACACTCCGGGTCGGGAAAGACGGCCGTGGGCCGGCCCTCGACCCGCGCCGAGCTGGTGGACCGGATGGTCGAATCCTTCCGGGCCGCCGGGATCGAGACCGAAGTGGCCGATGACGTCGAAGGGCTCATCTGGGGAAAGCTGATCGTCAACGTCGGAATCAACGCCCTGGCCGCGATCATCCGGGTGGAAAACGGGGTCCTGGGGGAGACCCCCGAGTGCGAGGCATTGATGGGCCAGGCGGTGGACGAGGCCGTCACCGTGGCCCGGGCCATCGGGGTCCGGTTGCCCGACGGGGATCATCGGGAGCGGGTCCGGGCGGTCTGCCGGGCCACGGCGGCCAACCGGGCAAGCATGCTCCAGGACATCCTCCGGGGCCGTCCCACCGAAGTGGCGGTGATCAACGGCGCCATTGTCGAGGAAGCAAAGGCCGTCGGGATCAGGGTCCCGGTCAACCTTATGCTGACCCGGATAATCCAGGCCCTTGAAGCAACGGCCGACCGGCGGGTTGCCCCGTGACCGCAGCGCGGGACCGGGAACCCTTTGACAGCCGCCGGCCCCTGGGATAAGCTCGGTTACACAAGAGCGTATCACCCGACCCAAACCATCCAAAAAAGAGGAGGACGCAAATGAACAGACAGGACGTGATCAACATCGCGGAAGGCTTGAGGCTCATCGAAGAAGGAGTGGAGAAGATCCAGCACGTCATGCGGGAAAAGAAAATCAAGTCGCTTCAGGACGTGGCGGCCGAACTGATCCCGATTTTCAAGGCGGATGACGACGACCTGAGCGAGGCCGTGATCAAGCATCTGGAATAAGGCGCGGTCGGGCACCGGGGGAGCGGATGGCTTGCCGGCCGTCCCTTTTCCGGTGCCCGCCGATCCATCCGACCATCGCCCCTCCGTTTTTTCGGTTTGTTCCCCCGCTGATCCCCGATGGCCACGATGGCATGGACCGCTCGCCACAATGGAACCGCCAGAAAAACAAGGGGTTCGAGCCTTCCCTAGAAAATCTCTATATCCGCTCCAAACCCCATTGATAGAACCATTTTGACATCACGCCGATTCCCCCTTAGAAAGACGCCTTGGGTAAACGTCGGCGTTGAATCGTGGAGGGAGACGTTCGATGAAGCTGACCTTTACCTGTCCGACCAGTGGTCGCATGTTTGACACCGATGCTTACCGGGTTGTTGAGGACCGGGGCGTGGTAACGGATCCGGCGGGTGGACGAACCTGGGACGCGGCGGTGGCGTTGAGCCGGCCCTGCCCTCATTGTGGCGACCGCCACCGCTGGAGAGTGTCGGAACTGGCCTGCCCGTTCGGCGGCGGAGGGAATTGAGATGGCGACCCAGGCGGCGGCCTATTTGAAGCAGCGCAAGATCCCCTTCAAGCTGGTGCGCTACGAGCACGAAGAGAAGGGAGCGGAATTCGCGGCCCGAGCCTTGGAGTATCCCCTGGCCCGGACGATCAAAACCCTGGTGGCCGACCTCGGCCCCGGCGGGCATGTAATGGCGCTCATGCCCGGCGACCGGCACCTCAACCTCAAGCGGCTGGCCAAGGGCCTGTC
>CAZWGY010000323.1:0-5551 GCA_964633575.1 uncultured Desulfobacteraceae bacterium | reverse complement strand
AAAAAGCAATTGGGCCAGAACTTTTTAAGCGACCCCTCGACCGCCCGGATGATTCTCGACCGGGCCGGAATCGGCCCCGAAGACACCGTGCTGGAGATCGGGGCCGGTCTGGGGGCTTTGACACTCCCCCTGGCCCGGCGGGCCCGGAAGGTGATCGCGGTGGAAAAGGACCGAGAGATGATCGATCTCCTCCGGGCGGAGCTGCTGGCGGGCGGGGTTCCGGAGGGGGAGCGGGTCGAGATCCGGCCGGGGGATATCCTGGAAATGGACATCGGGGAGATCGCCGAAGCGGCCGGCGGTCAGTTGGTGGTGACCGGAAATCTCCCCTACAACATCTCATCGCCGGTGGTCGTCAGGCTCGTGGCCTCCCGTGCCCACGTCCGCCGGGCCGTTTTGATGTTTCAAAAGGAGATGGCCCGGCGGCTGGCCGCCGAGCCGGGGACGAAGGCTTATGGCCGGCTGTCGGTGATGCTGGCTTATTGCGCGGCGGTCCGGTCGGTCGCCCGAATACCGGCCCGGTCGTTTTACCCGAAGCCCCAGGTGGATTCCGAGGTCCTGTCGCTCGACTTCTACCGGATTCCGCCGGTGCCGGCCGACGACGAGGGCTTTTTGTTCGATGTGGTCAAGGCCGCCTTTGGCAAGCGGCGCAAGACCCTGAAAAACGCCCTGTCCGGGTCGGGGCTCCGCCTCGACGCCGCCGGCGCCGAGGCGAGCCTGATCGAGGCCGGGATCGTGCCTTCCCGCCGGGCCGAGACCCTGACGGTGGCCGAGCTGGTCCGGCTGAGCCGGACGGTTCGCCGGCACCTGGCCGACGGCGGTTAGAAGTTGTCGGCCACCGTCACCGTCCGGTCTCCGAGCATGTTGACGTAGGAGCCCATCTCGTTGTCGTACCAGCCGTAAACCACCGCCTGGGTGATGGGAATCCGGACGATGGTGTTTTTCAACTGGGAGATGATCTCTTTTTCCAGCCCCGGCACCCTTTCCAGGTCGATGCTCGCCTCGCCGGTCCGGGTGTGGGTTTCGTGGCCTTCGATCACCGCCGCCGCCCGGGGCAGACCGATGATGTCGCCGGAGACGTTCTGCTTTTCGGAGTAGTGGAGGTAGTTTTTCGGGTCCTCCGTTGCCGCCTGCTGATAGATCTCGTTGATCCGCTCCCGCCGGATGGCCTCGCCGGAGATCTCCTCCTGGAGGTTGACCACCAGGATGATCAGGGAGCCGGTGGTGGTGGGAATCCGGACCGATTCGGCGATAAAGCCGATCTCCTCCATTTCGGGGATCACCAGGCGGAGGGCTCGGGCCGCCCCGGTGGTGGTGAGGATGATGTTGTTCATCACGCTCCGGTTTTTCCGGAGGTCTCCGGCGCCGGCCTTGGGGAGGCGGTCGAGGACCTGCTGGGAGCCGGTGGCCGCGTGGACCGTGGCCATGGATGCCGACAGAATCCGTTTGGCCCCGAAGGCGTTGAGCATCGGCTTCATCATGTGAGCCAGGCAGGTGGTGGTGCAGGATGCGTTGGAGATGATCCGATGGCGCCGGGCGTCGTAGGTTTCGTCGTTGACCCCCATGACGGTGGTCACGGCGTCCTCGGGCATGGGCACGCCCTGGTCCTTGATCTTGAAGGGCGCCGAAACAATCACCCGCTCGGCCCCGGCATCCAGGTGCCCCCGGACCGATCCCCCGGGCGCGTCGCCGGGGAGTGTGGGGTCGAGAAACTGGCCGGTGGTGTCCACCACCAGCCGAACCCCGTTGCCCCGCCAGTCGATCTCGGCCGGGTTCCGGTCTTTCCGGAGAAACCGGACCGGCATCCCGTCGATCCGCATGGTCCCGGCGGCCTCGTCCACGTCGGAAATTACCGGTTCGGCCCGGTATCCGTGGAGGTAGGCTCGCAACGATCCATAAGTGGAGTCCCGCTCCACGTAATGGGCAATGTCGGCCAGCGAGCCGCCGGCTTCCCGGCCGATGTTGACCACCAGCTCGCTGAAGTAGCGCCGGGCCACGTGGTGCCAGACGGTCAGCTTTCCGATCCGCCCGAAACCGTTGATTCCCAGCTTCATCTCGCCGTCGTCAAGTGGGCTCATAGACCTTGCTCTCCTTTCGTTTCCTGATCAGGTCAAATCCTGTCTCAAGCCATTATTGGCCGTTAATTTTCCTGTATGGGCATCCGGCCGAGGTAAACTGACCCTTCCTGGCCGTCGATGCTGATGAAATCCCCGGTGGTTACCGTATGCCCCTCGAAGGTCCCGGTCTTCTCCCGCTCCCGGCAGACCAGGCTCCCGCAGCCCACCACGCAGGTTTTGCCCAGCCGGTGGGCCACCACGGCCGCGTGGGAGGTCAGCCCGCCCCGGGCCGTCAGGATGCCGTCGGCCGAGTGGATCTCCCGGATGTCGTCGGGGACGGTGTCCGCCCGGAGCACGATGAGCGGGGTCTCCGGCTCCTCGGCCCGCCAGTGGTCGATCTCGTCGAGGGAAAAGACCACCCGGCCGCTCATGGCCCCGCCGGAGACACCGATGCCGTGGCCGAGGACCTCGACATCCTTCATCCCCTCGGGGTCGAAGGTCATCACCTTTTTCCGCTCCCGGATGGCCATGTCCCGGGTCTGGAGCAGGTAGAGGTCCTCGGGGGAAGGCGACTCGAAGGTGAACTCGATCTCCTGGGGGCTCCACCGCTTTTTGTAAATCAGGTCCTCGGCCCGGGCTTTGAGGGTAGTGTAAATCTCCGGAAAGTGGGTTTCGAGGGTAATGTCGGTGTCACGCATCTCGATGTTCTGCTGGCTGATGGAGATGGGCATGGTGTTGACCAGCCCGGAGACCACGTCCTCGCCCTGGTTTCCGATGGTGAAATCCCCCCAGAGCCGGATGCTGTCGTCGCCGGGCCAGCGGGGGTTATGGGTGAAAAAGACTCCGGTGCCGGAGGATTCGGAGCGGTTTCCGAAGACCATGGCCTGGACGGTTACCGCCGTGCCCCAGTCGTCGGAGATTCCCATGATCTTTCGGTAGGTTCTGGCCTTGGGGGTGTCCCAGGAGTGGAGCACGAGCTGGATCGTGGAGAGGAGCTGCTCGTAAGGCTCGTCGGGGATTTCGATCCCGGCGTCCTCGACCATCCGCTTGTAAGCCAGGGCCACTGATCTCATCATTTCGCCGGGGAAGCCTTTTTTCAGGGGGATGTCCCAGAGCTCCTTGAAGGTCTTGATAATGGCGTCGAAATCATCCCGGGAGAGGCCGTGACCCATTCCGTAGCACTGGATAAACCGGCGGTAGCAGTCCCATGCGAACCAGGCGTTGCCGGTGGTCTCGGCCATCCCGGCGGCGATCTCCTCGCTGATCCCCACATCCAGAAAGGTGTCCATCATCCCCGGCTGGGAAATGGAAGACCCGCTGCGGACGGAGAGGAGCAGCGGCTGCTGGTTGTCTCCAAAGGACTTTCCGGTGATCGTCTCCAAATCCGCGATCTGGTCGCGGACCTGGTCCCGGAAGTTTTCCTGGGCCGGGGGATAGACCTCGATGATCGACCGGCAGCGGAAGACCTCGGTGGTGATGATGAATCCCGGCGGGACCGGAAAGCCGAAGTTCCGGAGCTTGACCAGATTGAACCCCTTGTTGCCCAGGTAGATGATCCCGGTGGCGTCGCTCCGGGGGTTAAAGATCGACATCATGGCCCGTTTGGGGTCGTAATTGAGCAGGAGCCGGAGATGATCGGCCCGGAGCTTCTGGGACTGGTGGAAGAGGGTGTTCAGGATTTGGCTCAAAAACCGGTCGAGCTGCTGGAGCCCCAGTGATGTGGAAATCTTCTCCCGGAAAAAGATCTCGGTGATGGCGTGGCGGGCGGCGTCCTCGTTGTCCGCTCCGGCCTCGATGACATCGGCGGTCTTGAAACGGCCGTGGATGGCCGACAGCGGGACCTGGGCGAGGACCCGGGTCAGGTTCTCCTCGTGGATGTTGTTGAAGTTGTCGTTGATGATGTTCCGGACGGTCCGGGCGAACCCCTTGAAGATGTCGAGATACTGGGTGAAGGTGAAGCCCCGGGCCTCCAGCGAGTGGATCAAAAGGTCGATCTGGCTGTCGAACTCCATGGAAGAGATCCCGTCCACCCGAAGGGCCTTGGCAAAGAGGATCAGCTTGTCGTAGATCTGGAAAAAGGTGGCCTTGGTGACCAGCCCCAGGTCGATGTTTTCGATGAGGTCATCGAACTGGGCGTTCAGCAGCGACTCGATCCGGAACGTCAAGCCGAGAGCGTCGAACTTGGTCTCGTTGTAGCTGCCGTACATGGATGGGATGTCCACCGTGAAATGGCGCTTTTTGTAGATGTCCTCCCGGATTTCGAAGGTGTTCGGTGAAACGATAAGCCGTTTGAGCCCCTCGAGGTAGTCTAGAAACGCGAATATCCTCGATTTCAGGTCCGGCTCGGCAATGGCTTTTTTGAGCTTGTCCGGATCGGGAAAGGCGTCCGATTTGAGCTGGGAGAAGTAGTGGTCGAGCTCCGCCTCCGACTCGAAAAGCACCAGAGAGTACTTCTGGTGAAGCTGTCGGTAGAGAGCGGCCGCCAGGGTCACCCGCTCGGCGTCGATGGCGCTGATCGCGTCGTCTTCGGCGGCGATCTCCGAGACCATCTTTTCCAACCGGGCATCGGAGATGTCTGATAACAGGTCGGCCGGCAGATCCACACCCCGCCCGGACAGGGCCGTCACCACGCGGTGGACCCCGTCGATATACGGACCGCGTTCGACAATGGTCTCCTCGATGCTCGGAGGGACAAACGGGGCCACGTGGGTTTTGTCCCGGGTGAGCCAGAACCGGATCGTCGCCTCCATGAACCCGACAATCCGGTTGCTGCTCTCCACATGGGTCTGCTTTCGGAGGAAGTGGATGAGCGGGTCCTTGCGGTGGCAGAGCTCGTCGATCCGGGTGGAACTATCCCGAAGCGTCCCCTCGGCCCCGATTTCGTTAAAATAGACCGGAAAGAGCTTGGTCAGTTGCTTGGTCAGGTTGTAAACCGGCTCGATACGGCTGTTCAAAAGCCGGGTGATGTCCCGGGGGAAGAGGTCGGTGTCCTTGATGAAAACCCCTTCGAGGGTGAGGTGGATGATGAGGGTTGACAGGAGCCGGGTGGACCAGCGGGGGTTGAGCTCGATGAGCGACATCCAGGTCCGGATGTTCAGGATGTGGGCCGGGTTGACCCGGATCTGCCAGTCGTTGCCCACCCCGCCGATCTTATGCGACTGAAACCCCAAATCAATCACCGAGTCGATGAAAAAATTGACCAGCTCGCTGTCGTCGGTCTTGTAAACCCCCTTGCCCATGTTGAAGACACAGCTCAGGGCCGTGGACGGGAACTCGGATGTCCGGGTCTTCAGGATGGAAAAGGTCTTGCGGATGAGCCGCTCGACGTTCAAGTGCTTTTCATGGCTGATGAGCCGGCTCAGGGTCCGGTTGATCTCCCGGAGAGCGTCCTCGTGGGCTTCGGACAGCCCCCGGAGATTCATGATGTGAAACAGGAAAATCACCTTCCACCGGTTTCCCCGCTCCTTTGTCCGCCCCAGGTCGTAAAGCCGCTGGGG
>CAZWGY010000322.1:1302-5586 GCA_964633575.1 uncultured Desulfobacteraceae bacterium | reverse complement strand
TGCCCGAGGAGGTCATGACCCGGCTTCCGGCGAAGGCCCGGCAGACCCTCAAGCAGATCGAAAGCATCGGGGGCTTCGGGAGCCTACCCGAACGGGGGGAGACCGAAGAGGTCATCGAGGAGCAGGCCGAGCTGGACCGGCGGGCCGATGACTTCCTCGACGCCTACGACGACGAGTTCTATCGGAAATACGGTTACATCCCGGCCGAGGGCGGCATCCTGACCATCCTCTCGTCGATGTTTCTCCACGGCGGTTTTTTCCATCTCCTCTTCAACATGCTCTTTTTGTGGCTCACCGGCGGTGTCCTCGAAGACATCTGGGGCCGGGTGGTCTTTCCCATCTTCTACCTGGTCGGCGGGGCCGTCGCCACCCTCATGCACGCGGCCATCTATCCGGCCAGCCCGATTCCGCTCGTAGGGGCATCCGGGGCCATCGCCGCTCTCATGGGCGCCTTTCTCATCCGGTTCCACAGCACCCGGATCTACTTCTACTATTTTCTTTTCTTCGGGTTCCGGATCAAGCAGGGGACCTTTCACGCCCCGGCCTACCTCATGCTCCCGCTCTGGCTCCTCCAGCAGCTCTTCGAGGCCTACAAGATGAGCCACATGGCCCCCGAAGGCGGCGGAGTGGCGGTTTGGGCTCACATCGGGGGCTTTATCTTCGGAGCGGTCGTGGCCCTGGTCATCAAGTATAGCGGGTTCGAGGACAAGGTTCTGGCCCCGGCCATCGACCGGAAGACCAACCTGGTGGACCAGGACTACGCCGAGGGCTCCCGGAAGCTCCGGGAGGGAGACATTAACGGGGCCATCATGGACCTCCGCAAATCCATCCTCAAGGACCCGGACAACGCCATCGTCCACAGCGATCTCTGCAAGGCCTACTTCGAGGCCGGCAAGGATCGGGCCGCCAGGCTGGAATTCAACCGAACGATCCGCATCTTTTGCGAGCAGGGCCTGGATGACAACGCGGTCGAGGAATTCGTCGAGATTTCCGAGCGCTATCCCGATGCCCGGCTGGAAGTGGAGCGGCATAATGCCATCGCGGGTACCCTCGTGAGCGAGGAGCGCTACGACGAGGGTGCCCTGGCCTATCGGCGGCTGTTCGACCGTTACGGCGAGGAGGAAGACCCACCCTCGGCCGAGCTGGCCGCCGACGCCCTGAACCGCCACGCCGACCTCTGCCTCGACTTTCTGGACCGGCCCGGAGACGCGGCCGCCGCCTACACAACGCTTCTCAAGACATTCCCCGACCTCCCGGCCGACCAACGGAAAATCGCCGGCAAACGGCTAAAGGAAGCCAAGGCCCAGCTCGCCCGGAAAAAGGCCAGGGCGGCGGCCAAACCCAGTAAGGAGAAGCCGGCCAAGCAGGCTAAACCGGTCGCTCCCAAGCCCCCGGCCATCCCCATAGCCAAGCGGCTCCGCCCCCTGCCGGCCACCAACGGCCCGCCCCGGTATCAGGTCGCCTCGGTGGCCCCGCGCCAGGCCAACAAGACGATCGCCCTCGATGACGGGATCAACCTGAACATCCTGAATGTCCCGCCGGTGACCTACGACCGGATCTACGCCATCTTCGTGGTGGGCCTCGAGCCCGAGGGGGGCCGCCGGCTCCACGCTGACCTCTTCGTGGCCAACGAGCAGCGCCCATTCCGGATCAGCAGCGACATCGTGCAATTCGCGAGCTTCATCCCCAAGCCGGGGACCAATTCCCTGGAAAATTTCCGCCAGACCCTCATCCGGATCATCTCCCGGATCGACTCGGTCTGCGTTGATCCGCCGACGGTGACCTTTCTGAAGTCCGGCAAGGTCAAGGTCTTTCCCAACCAGGACGAGGTTCAGGAATATGAGCGGCCCTTCTGGCGGCAGCTCATGGGCGAGGTCCGCTGCCGGTGCGGCGATTGCCACGAGGTTTACTGGATTGACGGCCGGAAAGTCCCAGACGGGGGTGCCCGGTCCAAATGCAAAAAGTGCGGTTCGGCCATGCGCGTTTGCGCCTTGCCGGCCGCCGGTTGATCATCGGAGGTATCCCCCATGCGACGACCCATCACCACCGGCAAACGATCCGCGACCATGACCCGGATGACCATCCCCGTAAAAATCTTCGTAGCGGTGATGCTCCCCATGACGATCGTCTTGGTCATCATCGGCATGAGCTATTTTAACCTTCAGATGATCCCACGGACCGCGGCCGAGCAATCCCACGAGTGGCGGATCGCCGTCGAAGCCACTTCGACCGCCTTCGCGATCCAGCGGATCGACGCGGCGTCGGCCCGGCTGACCCCGGATGATCCCGACGGCCGGACTCGGCTCAAGGACGCCCTCGAGTCCGCCGAACGCCAGATCCAGACCCTGGCCGGGGTCCTCCGGGGAGCCGAGTCGGAAGACGCCCTGGCGCCGGTCCGGATGGCCGTCGATGCCTATACCGAGCTCCGCCTGAATCCGGCGGCCGATCCCGATCTCCCGTCCATCCGGGAGGCCGCCGTGAACGCCCTCTGGAAACTTCACCAGGTGAGCCGGGAGCGGGCGGCGCGGGGAGACGCGGAACTGGATAATATCACCCGGCAGTCCTTGGTGATTTCGGTCGCGGCCTCGACCGTGGGAATGGCACTGGCCATGGTGGTGGCGCTTATGGTAGGAAGAAGCATCGCCGCCCAGGCGACGGCCGAGGACGAGGTCGCCCAACTGCCCCGAAAGGAGCGGATCGACCACTTCGAGGCCAAAATGCGGGAGGCCGCCGAGGCGGAGCAGTTCGAAAAAGCCGCCTATTACCGGGACCGGATCAGGCGTCTTAAAAACAAGCCGCCCGGTCCATAGCCATTTTTTTGATTGATGATTTTAGATTGATGATTGCACATTTCCAAAATCCAAAATCTAAAATCAAGGAGCCGCCCATGAGATCACCTCGCCGGGACACCCTGATGGTCCACGGAACCCACACTTGCCACACCACATCCATGGACCTGGTGCCGCCGATCCACCTGACCTCGACCTTTCGGTTCCGGGACGTCGAACACGGCGCCGGGATTTTCAGCGGAGCCGACGCCGGCTACGTCTATACCCGGATCGGCAATCCCACCGTTGACCTCCTCCAGGAGAAGCTTGCCGCCATCGAGGGCGGCGAGGACGCGGTGGCCGCCGGGTCGGGGATGGCCGCCATCGCTTCGGTGGTCCTCACCCTGGCCCGGCCCGGCGACAACATCGTCTCCTGCACGACGGTTTACGGCGGGACCTATGCTCTCTTTTGCCACCACCTGGCCGAATTCGACATCGAGGCCCGGTTCATCTCCCCGGCCGCCTGTTGCGCCGCCGACCAGATCCGGGCCCGGGTGGACGACCGGACCCGGCTCCTCTACATCGAAACCCCCGCCAACCCGACCCTCGACGTCATCGACATCGGCCTCTTCGCCCGGATCGCCGACGAACACGGCATTCCCCTGGTGGTGGACAACACTTTTGCCTCGCCCTACCTCCAGAGCCCCCTGGCACTTGGCGCCGAAATCGTCGTCCATTCGGCCACCAAGTACCTGAGCGGACACGGCGACATCATCGGCGGGATGATCGTCGGGTCGAAGGAGATGATGGACCGGATCCGCTCATCCTACGCTCACCACTTCGGCCCGGTCATGAGCCCCTTCAACGCCTGGCTCTTTCTCCGGGGGATCAAGACCCTGGCCCTCCGGATGACCCGGCACGGCGAAAGCGCCCTGAAGATCGCCCGATGGCTGGAGACCCACCCCAAGATCCACCGGGTCCACTACCCCGGCCTGCCTTCCCACCCCGGCCACGCCCTGGCCCGGCAACAGATGCGGGGCTTCGGCGGGATGGTCGCCTTCGAGGTCACCGGCGGGGTCGACGCCGGCCGGCGGATGATGAACGGGGTCCGGCTCTGCGTCCTGGCCGTGAGCCTGGGCGACTGCGAAAGCCTGATCCAGCATCCGGCCTCGATGACCCACGCCACTTACACCCCCGAGGAACGGGCCGCCGCCGGGATCGCCGACGGTTTGATCCGCCTCTCCGTGGGCCTCGAAGACCCTGACGATATCATCGAGGACCTGGAGGGGGCATTGGCGGGGGTCTAAGGAGAGCAACAAGACGATGAAAAGATGGGTGGCCAACCCGGATCAGACGCTGAACTCTGAAAGATGGAAAGGGGCTTGGTTTGGAAAACAGACGTTCTGACCGGTCCGGAGCAGGTGGCCCGGAAGATCGCTGAAATCGCCCGTGCCCGATGGAAACCGACATCGTGAACCGGGGACGACAAAAGGGGGGGCGAGCCGTCGAGGCATCA
>CAZWGY010000322.1:0-1202 GCA_964633575.1 uncultured Desulfobacteraceae bacterium | reverse complement strand
CCGTCGGCCGCCGGTTGTTTTCTGTCCCTGGTGGCGGAAAAGCTCCGGGACCATCCGGATCACATTCTCCCGGTGATGCCGGAGCTGATGCCGGTGGTCGAGCACCTGGCCGCGCATCAGGCCGACTACGATGCCGACCCGGAGATTTTCGGGGATTTTTCCGAGACTTTCCGGGCCATCCGGGACCGGTACCAGGATATCCTTCGTCATCCGCCACCGGGATGCGGCCGTCGGCGGTCCGGCCGGTTTAGCCCGGAATCGGCCGGTCGAAAGCGTGCTAAGCGGCCAAACAAGTCTTGATTTTCCCATCGGGCATCTTATTTTTAGTGTTGTACCCGCCGCCGGATTGACTCCGGAAGCGAGCGACATCATTGTTTATGTTTCCGTCCCCGTTGTGGTTGCCGCGGGGATCATTGTCTATCACCGCCTACATAAGGATTTAAGAGAGATGAAAACCAAAACCGTCAAGGAGCTGATGGTTCCTGTTTCAGACTACGCAACGGTATCCAAGTATGCCAATCTAAAAGAAGCGCTTGCGGCGCTCGAGAACAAGACGAAACGGCACGGGGACGCCCCCTACCGGCATCGGTCACTAGTGGTGGTGGATGAAAACCAATACGTGGTGGGGCGGGTGAGTCAAATCGATATCATGCGGGCACTGGAGCCCAAGTACAACGAACTTGGGGATGCTCGATGGATGGAACGGGCTCAGTTGTCCGCACGGATGCTGACCACGATCCGGGAGCAGTTCCATCTCTGGGACCAGCCGGTGGAGATCATGGCCAAGACCATGGAGACGGTCAAGGTCGCCGACATCATGCAGATCCCCGCTGAGGGAGAGTTCGTGCTCGAGACCGACACCCTGAACATCGCCATGCACCGGATCGTGATGGGCCGTCATCACAGCCTGCTGGTGGCCACCAAGCATAAGGTGATCGTGGGGATTCTCCGGTCCACCGACGTCTTTAACGCCCTTTACGATATGATCCACAAGACCGACTAAGGTCGGCCCAGCGCCAATCCGCACGCCGAGCCGCTCATGCCGGGCCGCCGGGGGATGCCCCGGCGGGCGGCTCGATGGCCCGTCGGACGCCTCTTCTCACCCCAGCCGTTCCCATGACATCCATCCAGATCATCGAAGCCGATTTAGACCGACCGGATCACGGCCGGACCCTCGTCCGGCTCTTTGCATCCTATGTGAC
>CAZWGY010000321.1:0-5605 GCA_964633575.1 uncultured Desulfobacteraceae bacterium | reverse complement strand
GCGGCGCTACCCCTCGCTCCCAAAAATCCGTTGGATGGTCGCCAACAGCTCCTCTTCGGTAAACGGCTTGGCCAGGTAGTCGGTCGCCCCGAGCTTCATGGTTTCAAGCGCGCTGGGGATTGTGGCATACCCGGTCATGACGATGACCCGGGGCGGGCGCGCCCGTCCCCGGACCCGTTCCAGGACGCTGGTGCCGTCGATATCCGGAAGCTTGAGATCCAGCAGGACGAGGTCGAAGTCGCCCCCTTTGATGGCCCGCCACCCGGCCTCGCCGGTCAGGCACCGATCCACGGTGTGACCGGCCTCACCCAGGACCAGCTCGCAGGCGTCGCATAAGACGCGCTCATCGTCGATGATCAGGATTTTCAGCGGTTTCATGGGTTCCCCGCTTCCACGGTTTTTTCGATCAGGACCGGGATTTCGATGGTGAAGGTCGTGCCCCGCCCCGGCTCGCTGACCACCTGGATGTCGCCTCCGTGATTCTGAATGATTCCGAAACTGATGGCCAGCCCGAGGCCCGTCCCCTTGGCCTTTGTGGAAAAAAACGGCTCGAAGATCCGCTTGATGTCGGGTTCGTTGATGCCGCAACCGTTGTCGATGATCCGGATCCGGATGCCGGTCCGATCCGGACTCATCCCGGTCCGGACCGTCACCTGGCCGTTGTGGTCCGATACCGCCTGGAGCGCGTTTAAGAACAGGTTGATGAAGACCTGTTCCATCTGATTCTGATCCAGCATCGACTTTTCCAGATCCTCGGCCAGATTCAGTTCCAGGGCAACATGTCTCAATCGAAACTCATTTTCCACGATCATCCGTGCCGACTTCAGGATGTCGTTGATCGAAATCAGAACCTGCTGAGGCGGCTTGTCCCGGGCGAACTCCAGGAGCCCCTGGATGATCGACTTGCAGCGCTGGGTCTCCTTGATAATAATTTTGAGCCCCGACTCGAGGGAACTGCCGGCCGGGACTTTTTTGACCATGTTCGACCCGTAGAGCAGAATTCCGGCCAGGGGGTTGTTGATCTCATGGGCGATCCCCGAAGCCATCCGGCCCAGGGAAGACATCTTCTCCGTGTGCGCGGCCAGATGGACGAAGTTGGCCCGCTGGCTCTCGATCACCGTGACCCGCTCGATGATGCAGGCACATTGTTCGGCCAGAGTGCTTATGAAGTCGAGCTCATCATCAGTAAACGTCCGCTCATGGTCCAGGTAGATCCGCAAGAGGCCCACCATCCGGTCCCGGGCCGCCAGGGGCACATCGAGAATCATTCGGATGCCCTCGTCCCAGGCCTCGTGAGGGTACTCGACCCGGGGAGCATTCCAGATGTCCTTGATAATCTTGACGCTGTGGAGCCCTGTGAGATCGGCGACGACGCTTTCGGTGGTCACCGGTCCCTTGGAGAGGTACTGTTCCCCCAGCCCGCAGGCCGCCCGGACTTCGTAGCGGTGGGTCTCCTGGTTTAAAATCCGCAGAAGCGCTCCCTTGGCATTCAGGGCCCCGGAGGCCTTGGTGACCACCACGTCGAGGACCTCCTGCATGCCGGCGCTGGAATGGATCGACCGGAGCACATCCCGGAAGACGTGGAAATAGCTTTCATAGGGCGTTTGCGCACGCATGGTCGGCTTTCCTTGAGACGGCCGGGGGCGCTTGTCCCCCGGCACGGCGGTCGTCGGTGTCTGCATCGGTTTTTACCACGCCTCCCGTTCCAGGCGGCTATAGACGAACATCAACTGTTTCTGGGTCAGCTCGCCCACGTTCCGGTTGAGCCATTTCAGATCGCCCGAGGCAATGGCCGCCTTGGCTTCGGATGAGAGTTCGTAGTCGGCCAGGGCTTCGGATGGATGCTCCATCAAGTCTTTCCAGAACGACCGGTCATCGGCCGTCCGATTGAGCACCTGGAGCACCTCACGGGTCTGAATGATCTTCTCCTCAGGCGTGGCCGCGGCCTTGACGGTGGCAACACCCCGCTTCTGACGCTGTTCCTGGAGGGCATCTTCGATGGCGGACTTGATCTGCTCCTCGGTAAACGGCTTGGGGAGAAAATCATGAACCCCCAGCTTCATGGCCTCCACGGCCGTGGCGGTGGTCCCGTAGCCGGTGATGACGATCACTTCGGTCTCGGGGGTCTCGGCCTTGACCTGTTTGATGATCTCCATCCCGTTGATGTCCGGCAGGCGAAGATCGGCCACCAGGAGGTCGAACCGCTTCTCGTGAAAGGCATCCAGGGCCAGTCGGCCGGTATCAGCCAGGTCAACGCCAAACCCCTCTTCGCTCAGGATCATCTCCAGCCCCTGGGCCACGCTGGCGTCATCTTCCATCACCAGGATCTGAGGGGGCACATCGTATTGGGCGGCGGCATTCGCAACTAGCATGGTCATTGGTGTTCTCCTTATTTAAAGGTTATCATTTATGGGTTATCTCGATCCGCTTCCGGCGATCCTTCCGCCGGTGTCGGTCTTGCCAATAGGGATAGCAAGGGATGTGCCATCCTTGGGATGTCTCCGTAAAAAGTATGATTTCCATGTTTATTCAGTTAGTTAATTCTTTCCCGCCGCTGATCGGCATGAGGGGCGAACAAGCCGTGGGCGTATAACTGGATATATAGCAAAAATACGGATGGTGAAGCTTTTGTCTTAAAATGAATGAGTTAGAGGTGTATAAACAATTATACGGAGGTATGGGGGGAGATACGGTCCCCGGAACCGTGACCGGATTTCCCTTGACGGCGGGTTGCTCCGATGTATAAGCCAATGGCGGGGAGGGGGGTGAATGACATCCACTCCCCCATTCCATCACGGGAAAGGAGAAATACGGGGATTCGGTCCCGCCCATGAACAAGCCGTTTCACAACCATAGGTTTCAGACGGAGCTGACCCCGCTGATCAAAGACCGGGCCGGGATCTTGATGCTCCTGGCGGGCTGTCTGTTTCCGATATTCGGGGTCGTCGATTTTATTCTCTACCCCGGGATCGCCCCGACGTTCATGGGGTACCGGATCATCACGGCGGCCTTGTGCTTCATCTTTTATGCCGCCAACCGGAAAAGTCGTTCGGCGACCCGGAGTCTGACCCTGGCCTTTGGGACCAGCTATGCGGCCGCCGTCTGCCTGATTGTCATGATCGTCTCCGTCGGCGGCTATTCGACCCCCTATTACGCCGGCCTCATCCTGCTATTCCTGGTTATATGCGTCATCCTGATCGCCGACCCCAAAACCATTCTGCTCCACTCCCTGATTCAATACGCCATGTATCTGGGCGCCGTGATCGGTTTGAGCGAACCGGGGTCCGTTTCCGTCTTTCTGGCCAACAATGCCTTTTTGCTGACGTCGCTGTTGATCGGCGTGATCGCGGCCCGCAACGCCTGGCACTGGCGCTACCAGGATTTCATCGCCCGGGCCCGGCTCACCCAATCCAGAAAGCAGGCGGATGCCTATGCCGTCGATCTCGAATCTTTGATCGCCCGGACCCGGGACCGAAACCGGCGGCTCATCGAATCCACCGAGGAGGCGGTAGCGTCCCTGGCGGAGTTGTCCATCATGAGCCAGCAGACCGCCGGGGACGCGGGAAAGCTGATGCGCGAGGCCCAGACCGCCATCCGGGCCTCTGACGGGACCCTCGAAACGCTGAGCGGACGGATGCGGGCGATTTCAGAGGCCAGCCAGAAGACGATCCAGATCGTTCAAAGCATCGACGAATTCGCCTTTCAGACGAACATCCTGGCCCTGAACGCGGCGGTGGAGTCCGCCCGGGCGGGGGAAGCCGGCGCCGGGTTCGCCGTTGTGGCCGCCGAAATCCGAAGCCTGTCCGCCAAAGCGGCTGACGCGGCCAGGACCACCGCCGCCAGGATCGAAGAGACCGTTCAGCGGGTCCGGGAGGGCGAAACCCTGGGGAGCGAAATGAACCGGATGGCCGGGAACCTGCTCGAGTCGGCTCAAAAGGTTGCCGAGCTGGTTGAGCGGATCACCGAAATTTCCGAAAAACAGGATGAGGTGCTAAGGCGAATCAAGGACAGGTTCGAGGCGGCGGCGACGGACCTGCGGAAGGAATAACGGCGGGCGGTCCCTATTCCCGGTCGAGCGGGACGACGTCGCCGGCGGAGAGACCGTGCTTTTTCATGAGGGTGGAGAAGTTGGACCGCTGCATTCCCACCTGTCGGGCGGCCTGGCTGATGTTCCCGCCGCTGGCCGAGAGGGCCTTTTCCAGAAAGGCCCGCTCAATCCGGCCGAACCGGTCTTCGATGAGGTGCTGCTTGGCCGACTTGAGTTCGTCCAGAGTGCTGGGGACCCCGTCACCGGTGACCGCCCGCTGGTCCCAATGCTCGGTGACCTGGCGGGAGTCGAGGACCCGGCCGTCGGCGAGAATCATCAGGCGCTCCACCACGTTCCGAAGCTCCCGGACGTTGCCCGGCCAGTCGTAATCGACCAGTATCCGGAGGGAGTCGTCGGAGAACCCGTCCACTCGCTTGCCGGTCTGAGTCTGAAAGACCCGCAGGAAATGGTAGAGAAGCCTGGGGATGTCGTCCCGGCGTTCCCGGAGCGGCGGAAGGTGGATGGGAAAGACATTGAGGCGGTAGAAGAGGTCTTCGCGGAAGTCACCCGAATCCACCATTCGCCGGAGGTCCCGGTTGGTGGCGCCCACGATCCGCACGTCAACCGTTTTCATCCGGCTGCCCCCCACCGGCTTGATCTCCCGGCTTTCGATGGCCCGGAGCAGCTTGGCCTGGATGTCGAGGCTCAGGTTGGCCACCTCGTCCAGGAAGAGGGTCCCCCGGTGAGCCGCCTCGAAGATCCCGGCCTTGTCCGACACAGCGCCGGTAAAGGCTCCCTTCACATGGCCGAACAACTCGCTTTCCAGGAGCGACGACGAAAAGGCGCTGCAATCCACCGGGATAAAGGGCTGGTCAGACCGGTTGCCGTGATCGTGAATGGCTCGGGCAAACAGCTCCTTGCCGGTGCCGCTCTCCCCGCTGACCAACACGGTGGTCTCGGTGGGGGCCACCTTCCGGACCGCTTCGAGGACCTCCAGGACCCGGTCGTTTTCCCCGACAATCCCAACCCGCTCCGCCGACGCGACGGCCCGCTGAGTCCGCAGGGCCAGGTTTTCCGCCTTCAGCCGGCGGTTTTCAAGGACCGTCCGGACGGCCGCGAGCAGCTCATCCGCGGTAAAGGGCTTGGCGATATAGTCGAACGCCCCGATCTTCATGGCCTCGACCGCGTTTTTCACCGTCGAATACCCGGTCATCACGATCACACAAACATCGGGCTGCTCGCGGACAACCGTCTTTAAGACCTCCATCCCGCTGATGTCCGGAAGCTTCATGTCCAGCAGCACCAGGGCGTACCGGGTCCGGGAGAGGGCATCAAGTCCCGCCCGGCCGGTGGCGCGGACCTCGACGGTCTGACCGTCTTCGGTCAGCGTCAGGCGGCAACCGTCGGCAATCGACGGCTCATCATCGATAACGAGAATGGGAAGCTGGTCCATGGGCCATGGGCTCCGGGGTTTTTAAAATGGGCGGATCGACGCCGCCCGCGCAACCGGCAAGGGCCGGTTACGATGTTTCTATCATAAAACCGACCGTTTTCAAAAATAAACCTTCATGATCGCGT
>CAZWGY010000320.1:1879-5614 GCA_964633575.1 uncultured Desulfobacteraceae bacterium | reverse complement strand
GGTCTTCCAACAAAAAAACCTCGGAGGTCTTCCAAAACAAAACCTCGGAGGTCTTCCAAAACAAAACCTCGGAGGTCTTGAATTGATATCACCCCCTCTCCTTTAGGGGAGGGGGCCGGGGGGAGGGGTTGGATGAGCCGGGCGAGACGAATGGCCCAAACGATGATCATGGCCACGCGGATTGACTGAAAGCAGAAAAAATCCGTGAAAATCCGGTCAATCCGCGGATAAACAAAGCCCCTACCAGAACCACCCGATCCCGGCGGTTACCCCCCGGCGGTTGTCCACGTCGAGGTGGAGGCCGACCTCCCAGTCAATGGTGTCGATAAAATAGGAGATTCCCACTCCGTAAACGGGGTAGGTCTCCTTTGTCGAAGACTCCTCATAAGTCCACCCGGTGGTCCGGGACCGGCTTAGATCGATCTCGGTGACCCGGGTAAAGCCCCCGAGAACGTTGAGATAGAGCCCATAGACGAACGACTCGAGCCCGACTTTCCCGAAAAGCCCGATCTCGGTGCCGTCCTCGCGAATCCCCAGGCGTTCACAGTCCCCGTGAGGGCACGGCGAATCGGCGGTCTCCTCGGGGACGTTGTCGTAGCCGTGGAAGATCACCGGCATCCCCAGCCCCAGCAGGAGGTTCCGGTTTCCAAGACCCACCTCGATGGCCCCGGTTTCCAGCGTTACGTTGGCCCGGTCGGCTTCCCCTCCGGCTCCCCCGCCAACGGATAGATATCCCCCGGCCGCGGGCCGGGGCGCCAGGCAGAGGGCCAGTCCCAGACCGATCAGCAGCGTCAGTTGTCGATGGCGCATCGTCGTTTCTCCCCAAAGCCGTATCAGGCATCCAAGTGCCAGGACAAAGCCGCCGGCGGCCAGAAGCCGGCCCCAACCGCCGCCGCCCGGCCCGGCCCCCGAGACAAAACACTCCCCCGAATCCCGGGCGATGGGCTCCCGGACCGTGCTCACCGCGATCATCACCTGATCGGTGTCGGTAAAGCCGTCACCCACGCGGACGGTCAGGGCGAAGGTGAGCGGGGTTTCCGGTTCGGCCACGGCCGGGGCGATAAAGCGGGCGGAAGCGGTATCAGCACCGGACAGGGAGACGGCCGGTCCCTCGATTTGCTCCCAGGCGTAGGTGGCCCGCCCGTCCGGGTCGAAGGTGGCCGACCCGTCGAGGGTCACCGGCTGGTCGCTTGCGGCGGCCGCGTCCGCTCCGGCATTGGCCATGGGCGGATAAGGCACCCGGGCCCCGATGCCGGCCGGTTCCGCTGCCGCCGGGGGCAGGACGGAAACCAGGGGCTGATCCGGGTCGTTTCGTCCGTCGTAGATCAGTTGATCAATGGCCGCCGGGTCGGCGGTCCCCCACCAGTTGCCGGTCATGTCCAGTGAGTCGGGTCCGTCGCCGACCCAATTGCTCAGGACAACGGCGGTGGATGCCTCGCCCGTCTCGAAGGCGTTGTTATGGGCCGTCACCAGATCGTTGGCGGCCGGCTCAGTTGCGGCGATCCGGATGCCGGCCGCTCCGGTTGCCGAAACGACCAGCCGGTTGTCGGTCATGGCGATCTCCGCGGGGTCAGGGTGATAGGCGGCCACGACAATCACGGCCGACTCGGAGACGCCATCGGCGTCCGCCCGGACGGTGTTTTCCCGGATCTCGATCCGGCCCCCCGCCCCATCGATCCGGATGCCGACCCGGTTTCGTAAAAGGTAGTTCCCGGAGATCTCCCCGCCGCCGGACAGGGCGTAAATCCCGATATCGTTGTCGTGAAGGCGGCAGTCCACGATCCGGGCGCCGCCTCCGGCGGACCGGACCCCGATCCCCGCGTTATACCGAATCAGACACCCGGAGATAAGCGGGGCGGCGGTTCCGCAATCCACGGCGGCGCCCCCCTCGGCCCGGGGAGTGACCCCTTCGACCAGACAGCTCCGGAGCAATGATCCGGCCCCGGTCGCCGGGTCATAAGCCGGGCTGGTGGACTCGAACCGGATTCCCGCCCACCGGCCGCCATCGGCCAGGGGAGTCAGACGGACCGGTGCTTCGGAGGTTCCCTCGACCCGAAGGGTCCCGGCCACGATGATTTCATACCCCGGCGCCCCGGCCGGAGGTTCGGCGAATTCGACGGTCAGGCCCGCTTCCAGGGTGAGGGTGGCCCCTTCGGCGACCCGGATGTCCCCGTCGATCCGCCGGGAGCCGCTCCCGGCCGTCCATCTGGTATCGGTCTCGATGATTCCGGGCCGGTCGGCCGGAGCCTCGTCCGGGGGCGGATAGGTCAGGTCGGACCCGGCCTCCGCTATCGGCCCGGCGGCCGGTGGATCGATTTCCACCACCGGGAGCTGATAGTCGTCGGCCCCGTCGATGATCCGGTCGTCGATGGCGGTCCCGGAGTTCCCCCACCAGTTGTCCGGCATGGAAAACGGGGCCGGAAAGCCGTCGGCCCAGCCGGTGAGGAGCAGGGTCAGGCCGGCGCTCAGGAAATGGTTCCCCTCGGCGGATACCACCGCGTTGGCTTCGGGATCGGCGGCGGCCAGGACGATGGCGACCCCGGCCGGGTCGGTGCTTTCAAACCGGTTTCCGGTCAGGGTGAGGGTCGTGGGGTTCGTGCCCCGGTAGGTTATATCAGCCCGGAGACAGACCCCGGCGGCCTCGTCACTTGACCCGGTCACCGTGTTTCCGGAGATCGTCAGACTCCCCCCTGCCCCGGCGATGACCAGCCCCTGGCGGTTATCAATCAGGTAGTTGCCCTCGACGGTCAGGTCCCGGCCCGCAAGGGAGATTCCGACATCGCAACGGTAGATCCGGTTGTCCCGGATTTCCCCGCCGGTCCCCGACAGGTAAATCCCGGCGGCGGCCGAATCCCGGATAATCGAATCCGCGATCAGCGGCGCCGCTCCCGCGCAGACCACGGCGGCGTCCCGCTGGTTTCCGGCGTACTCGATAATGCAATGCTGGAGGATGGAACCGGTTCCCGAGGCCGGATCGTAGTCGGCCGACGAGTCGGTGAAGAGGATAGCCCCCCAGGGGACCCGGATATCGGTCGCGGTGAAGGTGATCGGATTCTCGGGGGTCCCCACGGCCCGGAGGGTTCCGTCGATTCGAAGCGTATATCCGGCCGGCTGAACCGGCACGGGAGCAAACCGGACGAAAACGCCGGGATCGATGGTCAGGGTCGCCCCTTCGCGGACCCAGAGGTTTCCGGTGATTTCCACCGGGCTATCGTCGATGGTCCAATGTTGGTCCTCGGTGATCACCCCGGGCCGGTCGGCCGGCACCTCGTCCGGGGGCGGATAGGTCAGGTCCGACCCGGCCGACGCCACCGGTCCGGCGGCCGGCGGGTCGGTCTCGACCACCGGGAGATGGTAATCGTCGGTCCCGTCAATGATCCCCTCGCCGATGGCCGCCCCGGATGCTCCCCACCAGTTGTCCGGCATGGAAAACGGGGCCGGAAAGCCGTCACTCCAGCCGGTGAGGAGCAGGGCCAGGCCCGCGCTCAGGAAATTGTTGCCCTCGGCGGTCACTTCGGCGTTTGCATCAGGATCGGCGGCGACCAGGACGATGGCGACCCCGGCCGGGTCGGCGCTTTCAAACCGGTTTCCGGTCAGTAATAATGTCGTGGGATCGCCCCCCCGATAGGCCAGATCGGCCCGGAGACAGACCCCGGCGGCCTCGCCGTTGGACCCAATCACCGTGTTTCCGGAGATCGTCAGATTCCCGCCGGCGCCGGCGATGACCAGCCCCTG
>CAZWGY010000320.1:0-1779 GCA_964633575.1 uncultured Desulfobacteraceae bacterium | reverse complement strand
TCCCGGATGATCGAGTCGGCGATCAGCGGCGCGGCATCCGCGCAGACCACGGCGGCGTCCTGCTGATTCCCGGCGTACTCGATAATGCAATGCCGGATAACGGAGCCGGTCCCATCGGCCGGGTTCCAACTGGTCGCCGACTCGCTGAACCGGATGGCCCCCCACGGAACCCGGGGATCGACCGCGGTGAAGGTGATCGGGGCATCAGGTGTCCCCAGGGCCCGGAGGGTCCCGTCGATCCGAAGGCTGTAACCCGCCGGCTGAACCGGCACGGGCGCGAACCGGACCTCAACGCCGGGATCGATGGTCAGGGTCGCCCCCCGGCGGACCCAGAGGTTGCCGGTGATTTCCACCGGGCTCTCGTCAATCGTCCAATGCCGGTCCTCGGTGATGATCCCCGCCCGGCCGGTCCCCAGCTCATCGGCCGGGGGATAGGCGAGGGCTGAGCCGATCCCGGTCAGGGGCTGTTCGGAGATCGGGGAAACGGTCACCATCGGCTGGTTGTAGTCGTTGGCCCCGTCGAAGATCATCCGGTCGATGTCCGCCGGGTCAGCGGTCCCCCACCAGGAGCCCTTGATGCCGAGGTCCGGGAGATCGTCGCCGGCGGCCCAGCCGAGGACCAGGACGGCGAGGTTCCCGCCCTCGTTGTCGATCCCGCAGCCGGTCAGGTTGAGAGTTCCGTTTACCCGCTCGCTATTTTTGATAACCGCGATGGCATTGCCGTCCGGGTGGCGGTTGACGAAGCGGTTGCCCGAGCCGGTGAGGGTTACCGGGTAGGGATCAGCCGTCTGAACGGCCTGGGCGGCCGCTTCCGCTTCCGCGGCCAGGGTCTCGGCCCGCTCGATATTTTGCTCCGTGGGATTGGCTTCGGCCTCGGCCCGGGCAACGGCGGCGGCCTGAGCGGCCTGGTCGGCGGCGGCGGATAGCTCCGGCGGCGGGTTGAAATGGAGGTTGAAGCCCAGAACCGCCCCCTCGATGGTCCCTTCGGCGGCGATGACCGTGTTGTCCGACAGGGTGATCGTATCGATGGAGGGGGCGATGTAGATCCCCTGGCGGTTGTCGATCAGGTAGTTGCCGGTCACCGTCGCCCCGGACACCGACAGGATCAGCCCCCGGTCACATCCGTAGATGAGAGAGTCGGTGATGGTGATGTTCCCCCCCGACGCCCGGATACCGTCGCCGGCACTGTACCGGACGATGAGGTCGGCGATCCGGGGGGATGCCGCCGAAGTAACCACCGCGGCGTCCTGCTGATTGCCGGCATACTCGATGACGCAGTGCTGGAGAATCGATCCGGTTTCCGCCGCCGGGTCCCAGTCGGTGCTGGTCCGGTTGAAAATGATCCCCCCCCACGGGGACCGGGTGTCTTCGGCCGTAAACAAGATCGGGGCGTCGGGCGTCCCGACCGCCCGGAGGGTCCCGTCCACCCGGATGAAGTAGCCGGCCGGGCTCACCGGCACCGGCCGAAACCGCACAATAACACCGGGTTCGATCTCCAGGGTTACCCCCGGAGCCACCCGGATATTCCCGTCGACGACGATGGGGCCGTCGGCGGCCGTCCAGACCGTATCCGAGTCGATAATTCCGCCCACCGCGCCACCGGCGCCGGACGGAGCCAGCAGGACGATGAAGGCGATGGTTGCCATCGCCAGGAGCCGCGTATTGAAACAAGGATTAGATATAATCATGGATTTTCCGGCGATTGCGGCCAACAGTTTTCGCGGAAGACCTCCGAGGTTTCCAATGAGACCTCCGAGGTTTCCAATGAGACCTCCGAGG
>CAZWGY010000319.1:0-5622 GCA_964633575.1 uncultured Desulfobacteraceae bacterium | reverse complement strand
AAAGATTGATTCAGCAAGGAAAAGAAGTAGGAGTCGAAGAGGGCAGGAATTTAGGCGTCGAAGAGGGGAAAGCCATACTTCTCATGAAACTGATCAACAAGCGATTTGGCCGGATTCCGCCCGCTCTGGAGGATAAGCTGCGAGCCTCCAGGCCGGAGGTTGTGGATCAGTTCGGAGAATCTCTATTCGACTTCCAATCGCTTGAAGATATCGAAAAGTGGTGGGAAAAAGCTGACTCAACTTCGTAAATGACCGGCCGCGGCACTGCGTTTACGATGGCGACGGAGGTTTCTGTCATCGCCTCGGTCGATCTCATAAAGGCTGTGCTTTATACATACATAACACCGGGGGAAAACAAGGGCGGACACACAGGTCCGCCCCTACAAACCGGGGGTGGTTTCGAATGAATGGGCAGGCCCCCGTCCCTGCCCATCGCGGGCGGCCGCAAGGGCCGCCCCTACATAATGCGGGCGGGACGCCCGCGCTCCCAGGAAAGACCTCCGAGGTTTCCAATTTTTTTTGGAAACCTCGGAGGTCTTCAAGCCATTCCCCCTTCCCTTCGGGGTTAGGTCTGTATGCCGTGTGGCGGAAATGATGATCAAGGCCCCCTGAACCTGACTATGCCAATCTTGCCGAAGCGTTGCCCCGGCTGCTTCCTTCGCACTTACTATATTGACGGTTAAATCCCCCATTCCTCGCGGATAGCCACCGAACCCTTCTCCCACCCCAAACCATCCCGATAGCCTATTTTCAAAATCTATTTTCCTTATTTTTATCCTTTTCATCCCCACATCCTTTTACTATTCTCCAATGGATGGACCGGTTGTCTCCGCTTTTCCGGCATACCACGGCGTGTTCAAGATCGAATGCCCCATCTGAATGAGCCCATCGGGCTCCCATACACATGCCCGAGATACACAATCATTTAAAGTCATTCAACGTTTCTGGAGAATTCATAAACGGAGGTGCGAGAAATGCATGAGCCCATGACGATTCTGGTGGTGGATGATAATCAGGACCTCGCGGAGAACATCCGGGACATCCTGATCGTCAAGGGATACGCCGCGTCGGCGGCCCATGACGGACAGGGGGCCATTGGCCTCTGCCGCGAGCGGGTTTTTGACGTGGTGCTGATCGATTACAAGCTTCCGGACATGGACGGTCTTCAGTTGCAGAGCCGCCTGTCGGAGCTGATGGATGCCGATTACATCGTCATCACGGCCCATGCATCTATTGAAAGCGCGGCCGAGGCGGTCAACCGGAAGCAGATCGTCGGATACGAGACCAAGCCGCTGGACACGGACCGGCTGATGGCCTTTATCCAGCAGGTGGCCGACCGGAGGCGGGCCGAAGCGGATCTCCGGCGGAGCGAGGCCACGGCCCGAACTCTCCTCAATGTCCCCACCGCCTCCGCCTTTCTTCTGGATACCGACGGCATCTGCCTCGATGTCAACGACACCCTGGCCCGACGGCTCGGCAAAACGGCCCCTGAGATCATCGGGGAGCCGATCTGGGATCTTTTGCCTCCGGATATAGCCGACCGCCGGCGGGTCCATTTCCAGGAGGTCCTGAAAACCAAGGCGATGACCCGATTCGAAGATGAACGCGAAGGGGTCTGCAACGATACCCTTATCTCGCCGGTTCTGGATGACCGGGGGGATGTTTCCGCCGTGGCCGTCATGAGCGTTGACATCACCGCCCGGAAAAACGCGGAACGGGAGCGGCTCGAGATGGAACGGCGGATTCTGGAGCTTCAGCGGCTGGAGAGCCTCGGGGTCATGGCCGGGGGGATCGCCCATGATTTCAATAATATGTTGATGATCATCATCGGCAATCTCGATATGGCCATGGCGGAGATCGATCCATCCTCCAGCATCCTGAAATGTCTGGAAGAGGCCCGGAAGGCATCGGTCCGGGTCACCGAGCGGGTCCATCAGATCCTCGACTATTCCGGCAAGGGCCATTTCGTGCCGGTCCCGGTCGAGATCAATCCGGTCGTCACTGAGGTGGCCGGGATTCTCGGGTCGGACATGCCCGATGGCATTGGTCTCGACGTTCGTCTGGATGGGAACCGTCCCGCGGTGGCGGGCGACCGGACTCAACTGGAGCAGGTGGTGATCAGCCTGATTACCAACGCCCGGGAGGCCGTCTGCCCGGAAACCGGCGGGACGGTCACCGTCTCCACCGGCTTCGAAACCTGCGACATCAACGGTCTGAAAGAAACGGTGGTGGACGTCTGGATGGGCTACGAGGAGCCTGTTGTGGCGGGGAAGTACGCCTTTCTGGAAGTCACCGACAACGGCCCCGGCATGGACGAAGAGGTCCGTCGGCGGCTGTTCGAGCCGTTTTTCAGTACCAAATTCCAGGGCCGCGGGCTCGGCCTGGCCGCGGTGATGGGAATCGTCAAGGCCCACAAGGGGTTCATCCGGGTTACTTCCCGGCCCGGACACGGCACCGCCGTCCGGGTGCTCTTTCCGGCGGCGGCTGAAGGGGCGGCGGAAGCGACGGAAGGGCCGCCGGAGTCCCCGGACGAGCCGGGTCGGGGGAGTGGCCGGGTCCTGGTGGTGGATGACGAAAAGCCGGTGCGGGAGCTGGTCGGGAAGATGTTGGAGCGGATCGGGTACCACGTCCAGGTCGCGGCCAGTGGGGTCGAGGCCATCGAGTGCTATCAGGCTCGCCCGGACGGAATCGACCTGATCCTGATGGACCTGAGCATGCCCGGTATGAGCGGCGTCGAGGCATTTGGCGCCCTCCGGCAAATGGGGTGCAAGGTCCCCGTGGTCCTGTCCAGTGGCTACAGCCGCGAAGGGATTCGTCTTCAGTATGAAGGCCGGGGGTTTGCCGGGTTCATCGAAAAGCCGTTTACCCGACGTGACCTGATGCGCCTGCTGGCCGACATCGGGCAGATGGCGGGCGAGGGGAGCTGAGATGACGTCGCGAATCGTTTGGCTGATGCTGATCCTCTGGCCCCTGACCGCCCTCGCGGGCGAGCCGGTAACGCTCCAATTGCGCTGGGATCACCAGTTCCAGTTCGCCGGGTACTACGCGGCCAAATGGTGGGGGTACTATGACGAGGCCGGGTTCGACGTGGAAATCCGGTCGGCCATTACCCCCGACGGCGATATCCTCAAGGCCGTGGACGAGGTGGCTGAGGGGAGAGCGGATTTCGGGGTGGGCGCGGCCGATATCCTTATTGCCCGGGATCGAGGGGCCCCGCTGGTGGTTCTGGCTTCGATTTTTCAGCAAAGCGCCTCGGCCTTTTTTGCCCTGGAGTCCACTCGGCTCGACAACATCCAGGACCTGACGAGGCTCCGGGTGGCCCGGAATGTCAACGACCTTATCGATATCGAATTCCAGGCCATACTCCTGGCCGAGGGGATCGATCCGGAAGCGATCGACTCCTATCCGCATATTCCAACATTTGCCCATCTGCTCCATGGGCTGGTGGACGTGGTGCCGGGATACCGGATCACGGCACCGTATGAGCTTAAACAAAGCGGGGTACGGTACAAAATCCTCTTGCCGTCCAGCTATGACATTGATTTCTATGGCGATTCCCTGTTCACTCACCAGCGTCTCATCGATCAGGACCCGGAAGCAGTCGAGCGATTCGTCCGGGCGACGAAAGAGGGCTGGCGATATGCCCTGGCGCATCCGGTGGAGACGGCTGATCGGATCAGCTCCCGGCTGTCCCGCGCAATTGAGAGAGGGGATCTGGGTGAGTTCAACCGGTTTCAGATTGACGGCGTTAAAGCGCTGACCCTCTATCCCATTGCCGAGATCGGCCATATCAATCCCCATCGATGGCGGCGGATGTCCGAGCTGATGTACGATATCGGCATCTTGGACTCGGCGATCGACATGGACACCTTCATCTTCGACCCGGCGCGGCTGGAGCAGAAGCGGATGCACCGATTTTACAAATCGCTCAAAATCGCGCTGTACGCCGTCTCGGCCCTCGCTCTGCTGGGCTGCATCTGGACATTTGTATTGCGCCGGGCGGTGAATCAGAAAACCCTTAACCTGAAACGCAGCGAAGAAAAATACCGCGATCTGATTGAGCGGATGGAAGAGGGGATATGGATACTGGATCAGAACGCCTCAACCACCTTCGTTAACCCCGCCATGGCCCGGATGCTGGGATGCTCCGAGACGGAGATGATGGGAAAGTCCATGTTTTCATTTATGGATAACGATTCCGTCGATGTCGCGAAGCATAATTTCAATCAGCGGCGGCGAGGCGTGGAAGAACAGCATGAATTTGAATTTCTCGGAAAAGACGGACGGAAGATTCACACGATCATTGACACCAAGCCGATACTGGATGACGGTGGAAACTTTCTCGGGGCATTTGGGGTGATTCGGGACATCACGGACCGGAAGCGCGCCGAGGCGGAGCGAGCTAAATCCGAGGCCCGGCTCAAATACTTGATCGCCAATAGCCCCATCGTCATTTATACATGCAAGCCCGGGGGCGATTTCGCGGCCACGTTTATCAGCGACAACATCCAGCGGCTTCTGGGATATACCCCTCAAGAGATCGTTGAAAGCTCAGGATTCTGGATGGACCATGTCCACCCCGATGATCTGGACCGGGTGCTGTCGGAATTGAATCGATTGTTCGAGACCGGGCATCACATTTATGAATACAGATTCAAGCACAAGGACGGAGAGTATTTCTGGATGCACGCCGAACTGCGGCTGATTTGTGACGAGGATGGCAATCCACTGGAAATTGTCGGATCGTGGATCGATATCACCGAGCGGAAGCAGGCGGAAACGCTGTCTCGAAAGAATCTGACCATTCTGAAGGAAGCGTCACGCATCGCCCATTTGGGCGGATGGGAGTTGGATGTCCTCTCCAATAGGTTCCACCTGTCCGAAGAGTGGCTGGAGATTCACGGTTTCGATGAGGAGTATGTTTCGGGAGACCGACTGCTCTCGATTGCCCATCCCGATGACGTGGCGGCCGTTCAATCCGCGTTCGATAACGCATTAAAGATGGTTGCAGCCTATGATATAACCCACCGGATCATTCGCCAAACGGACGGAGAAATCCGGTTCATCAAAGCTTCCGGAGAGATCGTGACGGATAATCAGGGTAATCCGGTTCGAATGTACGGAGCGGCTCAGGATATCACGGACCAGAAAAGGGCTGACGACGCTTTGAAGCGGGCCAGACGGGAGCTGAAACTGGTCTTTGACCTGGTTCCGGTTATGATCTGGCAAAAAGACCTGGATGGCAGGTACTTGCAGGTGAATCGAATGTATTGCGAAACCGTGGGGCGTTCTGAAAACGAGATTCTGGGCAAAACGGACAATGAGCTTTTCCCGAAAGAAATAGCAGACAAGTACGCGATTGGAGACCATAAAGCTCTCAATGACGGCACATCAGTTACAGCGTTTGAGGAGCGTCACCTGAAGCCTTCCGGCGAATATGGCTGGAGCTACACGAAAAAGGTGGCCTATCACGACATTGACGGGAAAGTGGCCGGCACCATCGGATTCGCTCTGGATATCACTGATCGGAAGCGAGCTGAAAAAAAGGTTCAGGAGTATGCGGAGCATCTGGAGGAAATGGTCGAGGCCCGCACCCGTGAGCTTCAGAAAGCCCAGGAAGAG
>CAZWGY010000318.1:0-5636 GCA_964633575.1 uncultured Desulfobacteraceae bacterium | reverse complement strand
CCTCATCACTCAGCCCTCCGTGCTCTTCGATCCCGATCCCGATCCCGATTTCGATTTCGATTTCGACTAACTACCTCAGTCCTCAGTCCTCATCACTCATCCTACTTAACCCGCACCGGAATCCCCGCCACCATCCAGACCACCCGGTCCGCGGCGGCGGCCACCCTGGCGTTGACCTCGCCGGCGACGTCCCGGAACAGGCGGGCCAGGCGGTTGTTCGGGACGATCCCCAGGCCGACCTCGTTGGAAACCAGGACCACCGGGCAGCGGGCCGCCGCCAGAGCGTCCGTCAGCCGGGCCGCGTGGCCGGACAGGGCGTCGGGGTCTTCCGATTCCAAAAGCAGGTTGCTCACCCAGAGGGTCAGGCAATCGACCACTATTAGGGCGCCGGGTTCGGCCCGTTCCGAGATGGTTTCGGGTAAAAGGGCCGGGACCTCGAGGGTGGTCCAGTCCGGTCCCCGGCGTTTCTGGTGGTTGACCACCCGGCGCATCATCTCGTCGTCCCGGGGCACGCAGGTGGCCACCATGATCTTCGGGTCGGCATCGATCTTCCCCGCCGCCTTGATGGCGTATTCGCTCTTGCCGCTCCGGCAGCCGCCGATCACCAGGAGGATCTCTTTCATGATCCGGTCTCCCCTTCGCCCGTCAGTTGGATGTGAGGCATCAATCGTTCCATGTCGAGATGGGCCGTGAAATGTTCGGCCAGCTTGTCGTACTCGCGGTCCCGGGCCGCCAGCCCCGCTCTCCGGGAGATCTTGATGTCGGACAGCCCGATGGACTCGAGCCAGCGCCGGGTGATGCCGGGGGTGTCGAAAAGGCCGTGGATATAGGTACCCATGCAGCGGGCATCCGGATCGACGCAGCCGTCCTCGCTCCGGCAGGCGGTCCGGTTCCGCTCCTGGATGTTGAACAGCGGTGTGCCCTCCAGCCGCTGGGTCTGGCCCATGTGGATCTCGTAGCCCGTGCCCCGGGCCTTGTTCCAGGTAAACCGGGTGAGGGTCGTGGTCTTGGGCGCCTTCAAGACGGTGTCCACCGGGAGGAGACCGAGTCCTTCGGAGGTGCCCGGGATGCTCTCCAGTCCTTCGGGGTCCTGGATCGTCCGGCCCATCATCTGATAGCCGCCGCAGATCCCCAGGACATGGCCCCCTGACGATACGAACGCCTCGATATGCGTCGTCCAGCCTCCTGCCCGGAGCCAGTTCAGGTCATGTCGGGTGTTCTTGGAGCCGGGCAGGATCACCGCCTTGAACGGTGAAAGATCTTGGGGGGTTTCCAGGAAATGGACCGACAGGCCCTCGATCCCGAAGAGGGGATCGAAGTCGGTGAAGTTGGCGATGTGGGGCAGGCGGATCACGGCGATGGCGGGGGTTCCCGGCTGAGGCGGCGGAGCGGTCCCGGGCCGCTCGATAACCACCGAATCCTCGGCCTCGATCCGGATGGTCGAATACCAGGGGACCACCCCGAAGACCGGCTTGCCGGTCCGCTCCTCGATCCACCGGACTCCGTCCTCGAAGAGGCCGATGTCTCCCCGGAACCGGTTGATGATAAACCCGATGACCCGATCCCGCTGTTTTTCGGGCAGGCATTCGAGGGTCCCGACGATCTGGGCGAAGACCCCGCCCCGATGGATGTCGGCCACCAGGATCACCGGTGCCTCGGCGTACTCGGCCATCCGGAAGTTGACAATGTCGTGGGCCATCAGGTTGACTTCGGCGCAGGAACCGGCCCCCTCCATCAGGATGAGCTCGTGCCGCTCCCGCATCCGGTCCAGGGCCGAGGATGCCGTGAGGAAGAGGTCTTCCTTCCGTTCGTGGTATTCGGCCGCGCTCCGGTTTTCCAGGACCTTGCCCAGGAGGACCACCTGGGAGCCGACATCGCTGGTGGGTTTCAGGAGAATCGGGTTCATGTTGACGTGGGGCGGCAGCCGGGCGGCTTCGGCCTGAACGATCTGAGCCCGGCCCATCTCGAGCCCGTCCGGGGTGACCCCGGAGTTGTTGGACATGTTTTGAGCCTTGAACGGGGCCACCCGCATCCCTTCGTTGGCAAAGATCCGGCAGAGCGCCGTGGTGACGATGCTCTTGCCCACCTCCGAGCCCGTCCCCAGGATCGCCAGGCAGGGCGCCGCCCGCTTATTCCGTTTCGGTTTCGGTTCCACCGCTCATTCCTCCGCCGGAGGCGATCCCCCGGCTGTTAAATTCCCTTCGGCCGCCGCCTTCGATCCATCCAAATCATACTTGGCCGCGTAGCCCCGAGGGGTGATCATGTACCCGCCGCGGGTGACCGTGGTCCGGTTCCCGATAAAGACGGTCGTCAGCATGTCCACCTCCGCCCGGTGGAGCTCGCTAAGGGGGATCAGGGTCACCGACTGAGCCTCTCGCATGGCGGCCCGGACGACGCCCACCGGGGTCTCTCCGGAACGGTGAGCCAGGATGATCTCCTGGGCCCGGCGGAGGTGGTCCCGACGCCGGCGGCTTTTGGGGTTGTACAGCACGATAACGAAATCGGCCCGGGCCGCCGCATCCAGCCGAACGGCGATGGTTTCCCACGGGGTGAGCAGGTCGCTCAGGCTGATGGTGCAGAAATCGTGGGTGAGGGGAGCTCCGAGGAGAGCCGCGCCGGCGCAGAGGGCCGGGATGCCGGGAACCACCTCCACCTCTAGACCGCCTTCCGGCACCGGCGCTCCCGGCGCGACGATGGAGATCGAGCGCTCCCGGCAGAACTCGAAGACCAGGCCGGCCATGGCGTAAATTCCCGGGTCACCGCTGGAGACCAGGGCGCAGGAACGGCCCTCCCGAGCCGCCGTCACGGCCGCGTTGACCCGGCGGACCTCCTGGGTCATCCCGCTTTCGATCACCTCCTTGCCCGCGATCAGGGGGCGGATCAGGTCCAGATAGGTGCCGTAGCCGGCCACCGTTTCGACCGACGTCAGGACATCTTTCGCCCGGAAGGAAAGGTGGTCGGGGCCGCCGGGGCCGATCCCGACGATGTAGAGGGCATTCGGGCCACGGCCACCGTGACGTTGCCGTGCTTCTGCTTGGGGACGATCAGGGGCCCGCCCCCGGACCCCGCTACCGCCGCGGCTTCGCATACGCTTGGGACTCCCATGTAGTGTTCAACGATCTTCGACGGGGCGGTGATCCCGGGGACTTCCCGAAGCGTCTCTCGGGGAAAGCCGGAGAGGGGCAGGTCCAGGGCCTCGGCCAGCGCCAGCAGGCCGGCCTCGTCGAGCTTGGCGTCGATGGTGGCAATCCGCCGGAGGCACGCCGGGGCGAGCCTGAACCGGCGGAGGGTCGCGTCCAGGGCGTCGTGAAGCTCCTCGACGGCGGTGCCCCGGTTGCAGCCGATCCCGGCCACCAGACAACGGGGACGCAATATCAGGAAGGAGGGGGGCCGGTCAAGCCGTACCTCGCTCACGACCACCTTATGACCGTCGGCCGACGCCGGGGCTCGGGGGATTCCCGTCATAACCTCCGAAAGCCACCCATCGGGGTCATCCACCCGGATGGGCCGGCCGGTGATCAGCGCCATGTTGATCTCCTTGATGGCTTCCGGGTTTTCGATGGTCAGACCCGCCCGGCGGGCGATGACATCGATGGCCGGGACCCCGAGGACATCGGTGGCGGTGGTGATCACCGGGACCGCGCCGACCGCCCGAGCCACCTCCCCGGCCAGCTCGTTGGCCCCGCCAAGGTGCCCGGACAGAAGGCTGATCGCGAACCGGCCGCCCTCGTCGGCCACCACCACCGCCGGGTCAACCGTCTTCCGCCGGATCAGGGGAGCGATCACCCGGACAACGATCCCCGCCGACATGACAAAGACGTGGCCCCGAAAAGCCCGGAACCCTTCGGCGACCGCCGCGCCTAAACGGTCCACGGTCGTGGCGCCCGCCGGGGCCGCGTCCGCCGCCGACGGCGTACAGAAGAGGCGGCCTTCCCCGAGTCCGCGGATGATCCGGCCGGCCATGGCCGAGCCCCCCGGCGTTACCGCCCAGACGGCAATGCCGTCCGGCCGCTCCATGATGTCCTTCTCCATCGATACAGCTTTCCCTTGTATTCAATGCTGTTTTCCGGCATACAACATCTGATGGTTGATACGCAACCCTAAACCCCGCGGACCAAGGGAGAGATCATGACCGCAATCGTCAGCTTCTCCATACTTCTGGTTGCCATCTATCTGCTGGCCGTCGTCACTGAGGGCATTTTTATTCCGAGCCTGGACGCTATCTCGGCCAGATGGCGGCTGCCTTCCAATGTCGCCGGAGCTTCGCTCATGGCCATGGGCTCGTCGGCCCCGGAGCTGTCCATCGCTCTGCTCGCCCTCTTCCGGGATGGTGGAGCTCACAGCGATGTCGGGATCGGGACCATCGTCGGGTCGGCCGTCTTCAACATCCTGGTGATCACCGGCGTGTTGGCCATCGTCCGGGACGCCCGGATCACTCTCCCGGTGATCATCCGGGACACCGCTTTCTACATGACCAGCATCATCTTGCTCCTGGTGACCTTCTTCGACGGTCGAATCACCCTCAAGGAATCCCTGCTCTTTCTGATCTGGTATGTGCTGTACCTGGTTTTTCTTTTCGTGATGCCCTCCGATGACCCCGCGGAGATCGCCGCCGATGTCCATCCGGCGGGCCACGCCGCGGCCGTGCCGGACCATGCCGGCGGTTTGGCCGTCCGGGTCACCAGGGCCATCAAGGCGGCGATCGGATGGGTGGCCGGAGATCCCGAGCGGAGCAGCGTTCGGGCGTTCGGGGTGGCCATCGCCGCCATCGTGGCCCTGAGCTGGGTCCTGGTGGACAGCGCCGTGATCTTCGCCGGGGCCGTGGGGCTCCCGCCGGTGGTGATCGCCCTGACCGTCCTGGCCGCCGGAACTTCAGCCCCTGATCTCCTCTCGTCGGTGATCGTGGCCCGTGAGGGGCGGGGAGCGATGGCGGTGGCCAACGCGGTGGGCTCCAACATCTTCGATATCCTGGTGGGACTCGGGCTCCCATGGCTCCTGGCCATCCTCTTTTTGGGACGGCCGATAATCGAGGTGGGCACCGGGGACCTGATCGCCTCCACCGTCGTCCTCATGGGGACGGTGGTGATCCTCTTCACATTTCTCTACACCGACCGCCGCCTGACCCGGCGGGAAGGAGTGGCGCTTCTCGGAATTTACGCGGCCTACGTCCTCTGGACGGTCCTGGCCGGTTGAGCACCAAGGATGGGACCATGGACACCAAGGCTGAATACCTGACGGGATCGGTGGCCCTCGACGGCTTTGCCCCCGTGGAATATCAGTACCGGATCGAGGGGGATACCCTTTATCTCCGTCGATACCTCGACTTTTCCCTGACCGCCCAGATTCTGCTCGATATCATCGAACAGTTCCGGACCGCCCACGGCGCCGGGGCCGACGACCACCTGAACCGGATTCGAAAGATCGTCTTCGAGACCGCCGGCGGCGAGGTCGATGGAACGGCCGCGGTCAGCCTCGCCCCGCTGCCGGGGACGGGTCCGGCGGATTGACGGGACCCGGTTGCCGGGTATATGATATTTCCCGGATGTCGCGGATGGCCCTCACCGGGAGACTCCGGATATGACTCGAGGCAGCGTGGTTGTGATCCGATCCCGGGAGGGCGTTAATGTCTGGGAAAA
>CAZWGY010000317.1:0-5638 GCA_964633575.1 uncultured Desulfobacteraceae bacterium | reverse complement strand
CGCTCCCTGACGGTCGCGGCTCGGAACGGTTAAAAACCATTTTCATGCCTGCGGGTGATCGCGGTGCCCCGGTCATGAGCGTTTATTTTGGAAACCCCGGAGCTCTCCAGCAGGGGCGGTTCGCGCGGTAGGGGCGGTTCGCGAACCGCCCCTACCTCTTTTGGTACTTCCTGACCGCCCGGTTGTGTTCGGCCAGGGTTTGCGAGAACTGGTGGGTTCCGTCGTTTTGGGAAACAAAGTAGAGATAGCGGGTCTTGGCCGGAAAGAGCGCCGCTTCCAGTGATGCCTGGCCGGGGTTGGCGATGGGGCCCGGCGGCAGACCGCCCTGGGTATAGGTGTTGTAAGGCGTCGGGGTCTCGAGGTGCCGGCGGGTGAGGTTGCCGTCGAACTGGTTCAGGCCGTAGATCACGGTGGGATCGCTCTGGAGGCGCATGTTCCGTTGGAGCCGGTTGTGAAAGACGGATGCGATGACGGGCCGTTCGGCGGGGGTACCGGTCTCTCTTTCAATGATGGATGCGAGGGTGACGACTTCGTGGACCGTCATCCCGAG
This sequence comes from uncultured Desulfobacteraceae bacterium, assembly GCA_964633575.1. Classification (GTDB taxonomy): domain Bacteria; phylum Desulfobacterota; class Desulfobacteria; order Desulfobacterales; family JAABSP01; genus CAYNGG01. The sequence goes on along the minus strand of CAZWGY010000317.1, from coordinate 5,088 downwards.
GGCTTCGGCTCGGGCTTCCCACTCGGGGGTAAAGACCTCCTGGAACTGCCGGACCATTGCCCGGATCATGGCCCTGGCCTCAGTTTGGCGTGGAAACCGGTAGGTTTCGGGGAAGAGGTAACCCTCGGCGTTGTCGGCCGGGATATCCAGCGTTTTCAGAAATTCGGGGTCGGTGGCCGCCGCCATGAAGGTCTCCCGGTTGGCCAGGCCGGCGGCTTCGGACCGGGCCGCGATCCCGGAAACGGTCTCGCCTTCGGGGATGGTCAGCCGGATGAGGTGGACCCGGCCTTCGGTGAGGTGGGTCAGGATCTCCGTCGGGGTCATGGCCGGCGACAGGAGATACTCCCCGGCCTGGACCTTGCGGTCATGGTCGCCGATCCGGGCCAGGAGCCGGAACCGGAGCGGGTGGCGGATGAGGCCGGCATCCTCGAGGTCGGCGAGGGTCGCGGCAAAGCTCTGGCCGGGCGGGATGGTCAGGACCTGTTCAACCGGGGGGCCGGCCGGGCGGTCGGCGTATAACCGGAGGTCGTAAGCGATGTAGGCGGCGGCGGCCCCGATCCCGATGAAAGTCAGGCAGACGATGATGACAAGTTTTTTAAGCATGGGTCCTTTGAGCGCGAATTTTTGTCATGACCGGAAGTCGGCCCCCGTGGAAGGCTTTTCCGGGGCCGGCTCCGGCTTTCCCGCTTGACGAGCTACCCGGCAAGCTTATATATAGTCGATTGAGATTGCAACCGAATTCAATTGTCGTCGCCCCGGCGGCAAGATCGGGGGATCATGGAGATGAGACGGATACCGGCGACGTTGTTCGCCCTGCTGCTGACATTGACCGGCTGCGCCACCCTCAACGATGCCGCACTGAACGGCGATCTATCGGAGGTCCAGGCCCTGCTTGCGGAGGGGGAGCCGGTGGACCGGCGGGACGAGGCCGGGAGCACACCGCTCATGGCCGCCGCCAAGGCTGATCGAATCCGGGTGATCCGGCTGTTGCTGGCCGGCGGAGCCGATCCGGACGCCACCGACCGGTTCGGGAAGTCCGCGCTCTGGTATGCCTATGACTACGGCCACCCGGAGGCGTTCCGGATGCTCCTGGACAGCAGGGCCTCGGCCGACTTCCTTTTGGAGGACGCCGGCCCGCCGGGAACCCCGGAGAAGCGCCGGATGTACGATCTGGCTCGGGAACACGCCCTGGTCCGGTCGATCCGGAAGCTCGGTGGGGGCGCCGCCATCGGCCGGTTCGAAACCTATTTTGCCCGTTACCGCGATGGGGCCTTCGCGCCCCGGGTGCTCGAGATGCTCCGGGAAATCGTCCGGGCTGACTACGAGGACATCCAGCCTCACGGGGAAAATGGAGATCCCGAGGCCCTCCGGCGGTTTTTGAGCACATACAGCCGGCTGGGCAACCCGCTCTACGAGGTCACCGCTACCCGGCTCAACATCCGGTCCGGACCGGCGGTTACCACCCGCCGGGTGGGCGAATACCTCAACGGCGAAGTGGTGGCGGTCCTGGAGACCAGCGACGGCTGGCTCCGGACCGACCGGGGCTGGATCAGCGGCGCCTACGCCCGTCGGCTCCGCGACGGGATCACGGTGGTAACGCCTTATATCCGGAAGGTCCGTGAACACTTGGCCGACCTCGCCCGGAATGCCGCCGTCAAACGCAAAAACCTCGATATCAAGGCTCCGGCCGAGCCCGGCGCGCCCCGCCGTAAGGCGGTCTCCGGTCCCGCCCCCGAGCGGACGCCGGCGAGCCCCGAAGCCCGGGCCCGGCGGGAGCTCGAGTCCATTCTGGCGGACCCTACCCTGAAAAAGCTCGAAACGTTTATCCGGACGTATCGGGACCAGGACGGTCTGGATGCGGTGGTGGGCGAAGCCCGGCGCCGCTACCGGATGATTCTGCTGGGCCAGTGACGTGATGATCGGTATCGGATGGGCTCGATGGCGTCGTTCCGTTGGCGCCCTGATGGTTGTCATCGGACTCTGGACCGCCGCGGCGGGGGCGACCCCGGCCGGAGTGGCCGAGAAGCGGGAGAAGCTCCGCCGGGCCATCGGGAACGAGATCCTCACCCCCTACGACATCCCCTTTAAGACATCCGTTGCCCTGGAGATGTGGGATGAGATCGACCGGATTTTGCGGGCCAATCACCAGAACATCACGGTCCAGCCCCTGCCCGGCCTCTACTACAGCCGGCCCCTGGTGATCGGTGACCGGATCTGGCTGTTTGAAAACCCCACCGTAAGCGCCGGGGCCATCTATGTGGTTCACCCGGAAACCCTGGCGGTGGAGCAGTCCTTTCGAAATGAGGCGTTCTCCCGGTTTGACGGGGGCATCCGGACGGTGGCCGGCCGGCGGATTCTGGCGGGTGGCGGGAACGCTGACGTGGACATGGTGGTCTTATGGAATACGGCCGGGACTTCCCTGGAGACGCTCCAGCTTCAGGACGGCCATTATGTCGGGGCCATTGCGGTCGGAGCGGGACGGATTTTCGTGGGGGCCTGCGGGGGGGTTGTGGAGGCCTGGGCCGATGACGGGACTTTGACCTACATCGGGGCCTACCCGTCGAGCGAAGAGGAGAACGTGAACTGGCGGGTGTTCAACCAGAAGGCGTGCATCACCGCGCTGACAGCGTTGGATGACCGGCTGGTGGGCGCCGGTGAACGCCAAATCTTCGTCTGGGACATCGAATCCCGTGAGCTCGAGGAGCAGTTGCCCAGACAGTTGCCCAACGGAATCGCCGGGTTTTATGGCGAGACGGTGGTCGAGCACCGTCATGGATCGGTGGCGGTCTGGCCCCTGGATACCCCCGACGCGGTCCGGACGATCCAGACCCGGCGGTCCGTCGAGGACGTCCTGGTCACCGAGGAGCAGTTGCTGGCCGATTTCAACGGTACGCTCCTGGTCCTGGCCATGCGCCATAACAAAGGGTTCCGTTTCTATGATTTCGACACGTTAAAGCTCATCCGGCGGGCCGAGCTCCCCGGCGAGGCGCTCGGGGCTTATGCGGGCTGCCTCTATGCCACCGATGACCGGCACCTCTACCGATACCAGATTGCCAATCGGGACCCGGAGGCCTTCGAAGCCTTTGTTTCGGCTATTCAGCCGGACGAGATTCCGGTCGATGACGCGACTTACGACCGCCTGGTGGATCTCCTGGGCGACTATCCGCGGGTGATGACCGCCACCGGGATGGTGCCGGCCCAACTCGCCAAAAAGGGGATCGACCTTTCCCATAAGCTCAAGTACGGACGGATCGGGCAACGGTTCGTTCCCTGGGGCGAGCCCGCCGACTCAGTTGACGCGGAGCTCAACGATGGAGATCCCAGCGCGGTTTACGGTTACAAAGCGATCTACACCGCCGAAAACCGGTCGGATCAATACTACCTGATCACGCTGGATGCCGCCTGGAGTGGGGAGTACGGCAAGTCGGCCGCGTACTCCGAGGCCGCACGGCATCCTTCCGCGCCCCAGTCCTTTTTTCTGCCGCCGGGGGCCACCTTCCAGAATCAGATCGAGGTGGGGCCCCGGGAACCGGTTTATCTGACCATCTTTCCCCGGCGGATCGAGCCGGTAACCGCCTCGTTTCACGAGGGTCTGCGGCGTGCCCTGAGCGCCGGGAACACCGACGTCGGCCTGATCGACCGCTACCTCGAAGACGACCGTGTGGCCCAATGGCATCCCCGGTTGACGGCCCGCCGGGAGGCCTTAACCGCGGGCGGGGATGGCTTCTGGCTGTTCCGCCTGCTCCGCCGGTGGTTTTGACCCCGCTGACCGCCCTGGTGGCCAACCGCCGGGGGGAGATCGTCGAGCTGGAGGGATACGGGGCCGCGGGGACCGCTGGAAACGATCTGACACCCCTTACCGTCGAAAAGACCGTTCCCCTGCCCCATGGCGCTGAGCTGATGTACCTGCCGGACCGGCATCCCGTCGTTTTCGACCCCGACACGGGAGCGTTGGCGCCCCTGACGGAGAACCCTTACCAGCCGGGCGAGCCGCTTTTCCCGGTAGCGGCCTTCAATTCTCCCGGCTACTTGCTCACCCGGAACGCCGCCTGGGTCGAGGCCGAGGGGGCGAATCCGCTTCCGCTGTTCGCTTATGGCGCCGTGGGCTGGGGAAAGAAGGGGTTCCGAACCGCCGCCATCCGTGTTGACCGGGAGCCCCGTCAGGACCTCCGGAAGATGCCCCGGTCGGGGGTGGTCGCCGGGATTTCGGCGATGCAATCGGCCATGCCCGACAACCGCCTTCGGGCTCACCTGGAAACCTGCGCCCTCACCTACGGCTGCCCGGCCGCGAAAAATTTCTTCCTGGGCCGCTATGAAGCCCCTTTGCCAACGGCCACCCGCTGCAACGCCAACTGTCTGGGATGCCTGTCGCTCCAGGCCGAAGGCGGCCTTCCGTGCAGCCAGGACCGGATCGACTTCACGCCGAGCCCGGCGGAGATCGCCGAAGTGGCCCTGACTCATATCCGCCGGGTCCCCCGGGCGGTGGTGAGCTTCGGCCAGGGCTGCGAAGGAGACCCGCTGATGGCCGCTTCGACCATTGCCGAGGCCATCTCCCGGATTCGGCGGGAGACCGACGCGGGGACGATCAACGTCAACACCAACGCCGGGCTGCCCGACCGTCTGGACGCGCTTTTCGACGCCGGGCTCGATTCGGTCCGGGTGAGCCTCAACAGCGTCCGCGAAGCGTCCTATACCGCTTATTTCCGCCCGAATTACGCCTTTGCCGACGTCCTGTCGGCCATCGACCGGGCCCTGGACCGGGGCCGGTGGGTGAGTATCAACTACCTGAGCCTGCCGGGGTTCGTGGACAGCCCCGAAGAATCGGCGGCGCTACTGGACTTTCTTCGGGACCACCCCGTGAAGATGATCCAGTGGCGGAATCTCAACTTCGACCCCGTGCGGTACCACGCCGTCATGGCGGGGGTGACTCCGCTCGGCCGGCCCGTCGGCGTTCGCCGACTGCTCGACCGGGTCCGCCGGGAGGCCCCGGCCGTTCGACACGGATACTTCAATCCGCACCTTTGATTTTAGATTTTGGATTTTGGTGATAGGTGATGGGTCATGGGTGATAGGTGATAGGTGATAGGT